>JAWOEJ010000025.1:0-21421 GCA_046482845.1 Desulfobacteraceae bacterium
CGCAACAAAACATGAAAAAAATCCAGGGAGGACTCACATTGATCTTAAATCGTTTATTCAAACCTGTTTTATTGATGACGGCTCTGTTGATTATTTTGCTGCAAACAGCTGAGGCATCACCGGAAAAAAAGCTGTCCATTTTTGTCAGCATCCCCCCCCAGGCCTATTTTGCCCAGCAAATCTGCAAAGACAAACTGAACATAGAAGTGCTTCTCCCCCCGGGCAAAAGCCCGGCAACCTATGCGCCAACACCTGGACAGATGATTAAACTTTCCAATGCTGCCCTTTATTTCAGCATAGGGGTCCCCTTTGAGCAGGGATTGATTCCCAAGCTTGAAAAATTTTCAAAACACCTTAACATCGTTGATACCAGACAGGGCATAAAGATGAGAACCTTTGCAGACGGCACAATAGACCCTCATATCTGGATGAGCCCTCTGCTGGCGGCAGAACAGGCCAGAACCATGTGCAGGGCGCTTTGCACCAGCCAGCCGGAACTGAAATCCTTTTTCAAAAACAATCTTTCCTCTTTTTTAAAGGATATAGAACAACTTCACCGGGAAATCAACCAAACACTGGCCCCTTTAAAAGGAGACACCATACTGGTGTTTCATCCTGTTCTCGGCTACTTCTGCGATTTATACGGATTAAAACAGGTGGCTGTGGAAAAGGGCGGGAAAGTGCCCAAGGGAAAAGACCTGGTTTCGCTTATCAGGCAGGCCCGGAAAAATAAAACCCGCGTTGTGTTTGTCCAGCCCCAGTTTGACACCAGAACGGCAGATAAAATAGCTTCTGCCATTAACGGGGTTGTGGTATCCATGAACCCCCTTGCAAGGGAATATATCTCAAATCTCCAGACAATGGCTTTAAAAATAAAACAAGCGCTTTAAAACCGGCATGGCTGGTTATAGAAAAAACCTTGATCATCGAGTATCAGATGTTTACATTAAACACAAACTCGAGGTTAAGGTTTTTTTAAAACCGGCATGGCCGGACCATGATCATCGATCCGGCCACAACGAAGAATGAAAGCTGTTAGCTATTAGCTGTTAGCTGAGTACTGATGGCTGACGGCTGAAGGCTTTCATATAAAAAAAAGTATAAAACATATAAAATATTATGACACTGACATCACAGGAAAAAAAAGAAAAAAGACGGAGGAAAAGAGGGAAAACCTGCCATTGCTGCGGAAAGACAGCAATGTTCTGCTGGACCTGCAGGCACTGCGGTTTTTCAATATGCCAGGACTGTATGTATGAAAATGAATGGGGACTGACATGCAACGGCATAACATGGCAGTGTCCTGACTGCGGTGAACAGAACGGATTCGGAAACCAATAATCCAGATTATGTGAACCCGGTCAAAAAAAACCAAAGGCAGACTCTTTATCTGCGCCGTATCTTTATGGATTGTGCATGGGCACCCAGGCCTTCAATCTCAGCAAGGGTAATGATATCCTCGGCCTCCCGCTCAAAGGCACGGCCGGAATAATTGATCAGGCTTGTTTTTTTAGTAAACACATCCACAGAAAGGGCAGATGAAAACCGTGCTGTTCCAGCGGTAGGCAGGACGTGATTTGGACCGGCAACATAGTCGCCCACCGGTTCAGGCGTATGGGGACCCAGGAAAACAGCGCCTGCATTCCTTATTCTACCCAGGTAGTTGAACGGATGCTCCACCAGAAGCTCAAGGTGTTCCGGAGCAATCCGGTTGGCAAGGTCCAGGCCTGTTTCCATATCAGGGACCACCATTACGGCCCCAAAATCGGCAATGGATTTTTCCGCAGTTTCCTTTCTTGAAAGACCTGCCAGCTGCCTTTTAAGGGCCGCGTCTGTTTTACGGGCAATCTCCTGGGAATCGGTGACAAGAATTGCCGAAGCCATGGGATCGTGCTCAGCCTGGGAGAGAAGGTCTGCTGCTATAAAATCCGGATCAGCGCTGGAATCCGCAACAACCAGAATCTCACTGGGCCCTGCAATCATATCTATCCCCACACTGCCGGAAACAATTTTTTTGGCCAGGGTCACGTAAATATTGCCCGGACCTGCAATAACATCCACCTTAGGCACAGATTCCGTCCCATAGGCCAGCGCAGCTATGGCCCATGCGCTTCCCGCCTTGAACACAGCATCAATGCCGACTTTTTGTGCTGCTGCCAGCATAAAGGGATTGATCCTGCCGTCCGCCATTGGAGGCGTCATCAGAGAAACCGATGCCACGCCGGCCACCCGGGCCGGGATACCGCCCATGAGAATGGAAGACACCAGGGGGGTTCTGCCACCGGCTGCTCCCGGCGCATAAATACCGGCAGCATCCACTGGTCGTACCATCTGCCCCACAATGACACCGTCCCTGGGCGTATCAATCCAGGAATTTGTCCGCTGTCTTGAATGAAAGGCTTCCAGCTGGTCCACAGCACGGTCCAGAGCAGAAAGAAACTTCTGATCAACCTGTTTCATTGCCTGGTCAAACTCTTCCCTGGTTACCCTCAGTGTGGATTTGGTGACTTCCTTTGAATCAAAGCGGTTGGTATATTCCACAAGGGCTTTGTCACCACGGGTTTTTACATCCTCAATAAAGGCATAAACACTGTCATAATCCTTTTGGGAAAACCCAAGTCCCCTTTCGATTATCGCCTTTACCCGATCTTCTCCTTCCTTTGAAGGGAAATTGTATATATTCATATTTTAAGTACCTGCTTCTTTTAAATAACCGGCATGGCCGGCCCATTATCATCGAGCCGGCCCCAACCAGGAATGAAACGCCGTTAGCGGCAATGCTCTGAAAAGCGTTTCTTAACCAAACCTATAAACCAAACATAAAAACTTGACCATGGAGTGACACAACCAGCTGCTAATCAGGTTAAAATAACAAAAAATTAATATTTAATCCAGCATAGTTTTGACTTTATTCCGGCTTCACCCTCCCCATTCTGGATCCAGGGTAAATTTTCGTGTTTTTTACATTACTCCGGCTCCATTCCCTTAAGGAGCATAGACATGAGATTATATGCTTTTTTTGAGATAAACAGGCGCTTCTGGTCAAAAAGCCAGGTTTCAATAATCCCCCACACAGATGAATAAACAAGAAAAGCCGCGTCTTCAGGATCAAGGTCTTCTTTTACAGCATGGGTGGATTTCATTTTTTTAAACGTGGCCTTTAAAAGATTTAAAACACGCCGCAACTTACCCCGTTCATAGGAAAGAACCGATTCCAGGTCCCGGGTAAACTCAGTTTTATAAATCAGTATTTCATAGTATTTTTTTAGCCTGTCATTGTTTTCAAGGTGATCCAGATAACCCACCAGGCTGTTTTTCAAATCTTCAAGCGTGTTTATGGTTTTATAATCAAGCCATTGTCCCGGATCAATGCCTGTTGAAAACTCTATTTCATGGGCAAGTTTGATAAAAAGATCATTTTTGTTTTTAAAATGCCAGTAAACCGCCCCCCTTGTGACACCGGCCTGGTCTGCGATCTCCTTTAAACTGGTCCGTGCAAATCCTTTTTCATAAAAGATAACCAGGGCGGCATCTATGATTGATAAACGGGTTTTTTCCGCATCCTCTCTGCTTTTTCTGGCCATTTTAATGAATTCCAGTATTAGAAAACAGATTAATTACAACAACACCGGATAAAATCAGGAAAATACCGGCCATTGCTGCTAGATCAATGGTCTGCCTAAAAACAATAAAACCGGCCAGAACCACAAGAACTACACCCACCCCTGACCACACTGCATAGAGAACCCCTAAGGGAATCACCTTGAGACAGAGAAACATAAAATAAAAAGAAACCGCATAGCCTGTAATAGTAATGCTGAAATTTATGACTGAAACCCTTGCTGCTGCTGATGTGAGCGCTGTGGTGGCAATCACTTCAAATAAAATTGAAATAAACAGATAAAAATAGTGGACCATACCACCTCCTTTGAACGCTTTTTACTAAGGGATCTTCCTAAAAAGCTAATTATACATACATGATTGTATGTTTTTACCACAAAAAAAATATCCTTGCAATCTTTTTATCTGATTACTGCAAAAATTGTGCGATTACTGCAAAAACACTTGACTGAAGACATTGATTCGTATCAATATGCAGAATGCAAGCTTATTTTCCTGTGCAGCAGGAAAACTTTCAAAAATTAAACTATTGCACTTTCCTGCACCTGTCTGCCGGATCTGATGTGCAATTAAGAAACACCCTTTACCAGAAAAGAGGATACTGCCAATGTACACCGTTTTAAATGGGGCTGCCATTTTTGACAGCAAAGGCGACTGGATAGAAGATGGAGTCATGGTTTTTAAGGATGAAAATATCCTCTCTGTTGGAAAAAAAAACGATTTTCCCATCCCAGAGGAAGCAAAAACCCTTGATCTCAATGGAAAATTTATCATCCCGGGATTAATAGATACCCATGTTCACCTGGATATGCACGGAATGGGGGATACTGTTCATGAAAGCCTTGTGGAGGATAAACTGCGTGCCATAAGAGCAGCCAGGGAAATGAGCAATACAGTTTTGTCAGGTGTTACCACAGTGAGAAACTGCGGCTCTTCAAACTTCATTGATATTGCTGTTAAAAAGGCTGTTGAAGAAAAACTTATTTCCGGCCCCAGGATTTTGTCCAGCGGCAGAATAATCTGTATGGTCACCGCAGGCAGCGAATACTTTAAAGGGCTTTACAGAGAAGCCGACGGTGTGGATGAAAACCGCAGAGCAGCAAGAGAACAGCTTAAGGAAGGCGCAGACTGCCTTAAGGTCATGGCCACGGGAGCCATTATGAATCCCGGCGGTGTGCCCGGCTCTCCCCAGCTGGATGAAGATGAAATCCGTGCCGTGGTAAAGGAAGGGAAAAAAGTAGGAAAACATACTGCAGCCCACGCCCACGGCAGCGAAGGAATTATCAATGCCGTCAATGCAGGGGTGCGCACCATAGAGCATGGTACCCTTGCCAATGAAAAAGCCCTGAAACTCATGGCAGACAAGGGTATTTTCCTGACATCCACCTTAAGCTCTAATTTCTGGATGCTTTCAGCAAAGGGGCAAAACGGCATTCCCCAGTTTATGCTGGAAAAGGCCCGGGAAATTTCAAAAATAAGACAGGAAAATCTTGCCCGTGCCATTGATGCAGGGATAAGGGTGGTAATGGGAACTGATGCAGGCACCCCTTACAATTACCACGGCAAAAATTCCATGGAGATCATTCAATATGTCAAACTCGGCATCATGAATGAAAAGGACGCTCTGCTTTCTTCAACCCGCACTGCCGCCGATGCAGTAGGACTGGCCGACCGGATCGGCACCCTGGAAAAGGGGAAATCAGCGGATTGTATTGTTCTGGACAAAAATCCCCTTAAAGACATACAATGCCTTGAGGCACCGGGAAGTATTGTGTTTGTGTTTAAAAAGGGCGAACTGATAAGGGGAAAAGTTGATGCTTCACACTGGGTGGACTGTTCACCTCTTAAAACAGTTTAAAATCCGTGTCTGACATCATGTTTTAATTGATCAATGATTCAACTGAATGAAATTTTAGGAGGTTGCATATGCAGAAAAAAATTCTTTTTTTATGTGATGCCAGCGATATTGATATTGTTGAACACAGTTTTAAAGACCAGGAAGCGTATTCTCTCACCATTGAAACCATTGAAAAAATTTTAAGTTTTGGAATAAAAGAATATCTGAGCCAGACCATAGAACGGATCAACTACAACCCGGATATCTACGACGGTATCGTGGGGGTTCACGACTCTTCTGCTGTTTTTGCCGCCATCATTGCCCAGGAAACAGGCAAGCTGTTTTCCCCTGTCAAGGCCATTATCAACAGCCAGAACAAATATCTCTGCAGAAGGATCCAGAAATCACTGACACCGGACTGTGCAGCAGAGTATTGTCTGGCTCTGGATTATCTGCGCCGGCCGACCCGGATGAAAACCCCTTTTTTTATCAAGCCTGTCCGCTCCAATATCTCATTCGGCACCCACAAAATAGATTCCCCGGAACAGATGGAGTATTATATAGGCCTTGAAAGCATGGATATTGCCCTTTTCAACCAATACTATCTAGACGCTCTGGCTTTCAGCTCAAAATACCATGATGCCTTGAATATCTCCACATGCAATAGTTTTCTTTGCGAAGAGTTTATCTCAGGCACCCAGGTCACCATGGACGGATATATTTTTAAAGGAGAGGTATTTTTCATCGGATTTACCAAGGCTGAATTTTATCCAAGAACAAACAGCTTCAGCCACCACATTTTCCCCTATGAATTTTCTCCCGGACTTGACACTTTAATTAAGGACAATCTAAAAACACTCATCCCCGCACTTGGCATTGACAACAGCTTTTTCAATGTGGAACTACGGGCAGATGAGGCAAATGAAACCTTTAAGGTTATTGAAGTCAACTGCCGGATTGCCTTTCAATTTGCCAAAGCCATAGAGGCTGTAAAAGGATTTGATCCATTGAAAATGCTGTGCGACATTGCTGTTGGTGTCACGCCGGAACAAGATCCCTTACTGCAGCAGCAATTCAAATACTGCTATAATTTTGAACTCCACGCTTTTTCCAATGCAAAAATTCTGCAGACCCCGACCCAGATCGCCTATGATGAAGTGGGCTTAAAATACCCTGAAGTCAAGGTAAGAAACCTGATCCACGAAAACGCAAGACTTTCTGATTTTAAACACAACCCGGAAAGTTACAGGTATTGTATCATTGATGTGCCGGGAAACAGCAATGAAGAAATCATGGTAAAATTTGAACATGTTGTTTCCATTCTCAACTACAGGTTTGAAAACCACATTGGAGAAGCCGGCATGAGACCGGAAAATCCATCCCGTCCCCCGGAACAGACAAAGGGCGGCGCCCAGGCCTTTGACACCCAGCCGCCTGTTCACAGACAGCCGGGATAAAGTAAAAACCAGAATTTCTTTATGATCAGGTTTTCTCTCGATGATCAAGTCTTTTAATGTTGACATTTACCTGTGAGGGGTCAGATATAAAAACTTTATCATGGCGTTTCACATTCTGTTTCCCCATAAACTGGGTCATTACGATCAAAGTTTTTCAACATTGATTTCAAAACGGTCAGGAGCTGATCTGACTTTGGATTCGGATATTTTTACATTTTCATACCCTTTTTTTGAGGTTAATGATGAAAAAAAACCTTTTACAATTGTTCCATCAGCAACCTGACCTTTTATGATGATTTCTGGCAGAGCTGAATTATTTTCAGCAGAATCAATCAGGCAGGTTCTGTCCATCTCAATTTCCATCAGCTGTTTTAGTATCCCTGGTTTAACCGTTTTAATGGTTTTTCTGATTCTTTCAAGCTTTCTGGTTCTGACCTGCTTTTTTCGATTCAAGTCCTTTAGAGAAACAATAATTGTCTGTATTTTTCTTTCAATTTCAGATAGACGATCTATTATCCTTGTATGCAGCTCTTTTTGAGAGGCCAGATTTTCCTCTTCAAGGGTTATCTGTATTTTTTCCTTTTTATCTGTCAACCGGTCATGGTGATATTTAAGATTCTGCATTTCCTTAAATATCTTTTCAATACTGTGTTTCTGTTCTTTTTCACTTTTTTCCAGATTTTTGAGTTTTTGTTCAACAGCCATAGCAGAACCTGTTATCCGCTGATCTTCCAGCAGAAAATGATCCTCCCTGCCGGCGCACAGAACCGAGGGCTGTGAAAGCTCACTACCAACACCGCAGGCTGTTATCCCCCTGGCTGCTGAAATTTCTGATGCCATTATTTTACTTTTCAAGGAAGTGCACTTTCCGCTGATAATAATTCTGGAATCCAGAATTTCATGATCAACCACCACATCACCAAACGCTTCAATGGTTACATTGTGAAGATATTTTGCAAAAACACTTCCCTGGGTTCTTATTCTTGAATCTGTAATACCGATATCCACTCTGATATCATTTACCGATTCAATTTCAGCGCCTCTAATCTCCTTAGCCTTTATGCTGCCTGCTGTAACCGGATATACACCGGAGAGTATGCCGGAAACAACCATATTTGAAAACGGATCGATCCGGCCGAATTTCAAATCAGCATCCCCAAGCACATTAACTATGGAAAATACATAGAACCGGCCTTCCTTTGAAACATAAGGGACCCCTCTTCTTCCTGCAAACACCTTAAGGCTGTTCTGCGCAATTCTTGCACCGGTACCGCATCTGAAAAAAGGGGAAATTTTTGTGTCAGGCAGCTCAGGTTTAATCATCCTGCCATAAACATCTTTCAATTTAACAAGATCTTCTTTTTTGCAGCTTTCCTTGAGCTCGATATGGGATAAAGTCTCACCCTGTTTTATTCTTCCCTGGTCGTCCACCTTTTTTAAAGACTTATGTTCAGTGCAGACCGATGTATCCAGAAAAAAAGAGGCTCTGGCCGCTGCAAAAAAATTTGCTTTTCCCGCAACAAGTGTTTTTAAAACCGAATTCCTGTAAATACCATGGACAATACCTTTTTGTCTGAGAAGCAGTTTTAATTCAGACAAGAGAGAAACAGGATCTTTTTCAACATTTAAAACCTCCACCCAGACAGATAGCCCCTGTTTTTCAACAAAAAGCTTCAGGTTGTGATCAACTGCAGGAGTCTCACCTGAAACCTGATTATCTTCCATGGATCCGCTGTCCTGATTTATCAATTATAAAAACTCCTGTTTTTATTAAACATAACCATCTTTCAATATATTTGATATACCCTTTCCAGTTATACTTGTCAAATGACGGCAGGGATGTTACTCTTTGTCGTAAAAAATTAACTGAACTTAAACAAATGACATGATGATCTGGATGTTCCCTGCTGAAAGCACAAAAATCAAACCAGACTTAAACCATGCGTTAAATAAAAAAAGAAACATTATGAGAATCGTGACCCGACCTGATTTTGACGGAATTGTCTGCGCTGTGCTGCTCCATGAAACTGAAAACATTACAGAACCGGTTTTCTGGATTGAACCCGGCGAAATTCAGCGCGGCAGAGCTGAAATTAAAAAAGGCGACATTCTGGCCAACCTGCCTTATGATAAAAGATGCTCCATGTGGTTTGACCACCATATTTCAAACAAGCTGGAAGAACATCCCCCGGGCGCCTTTAAAGTGGCCCCCTCTGCAGCAGGTGTGATTTATGAGTACTACCGGTCCCTTGGAAAACTTGATAATGAATTTGACGAATTGATTAAAGAAACAGATATTATTGATGCTGCTGAGCTTTCAAAAGATATGGTGCTTTTCCCTGAAAAATATCCCTATCTTATCCTGTCCATGACTGTAAAAAACAGGGATGCCGATGATCCTATCTATTGGAACAGACTGGTGACCCTGTTAAGAAAAAAAAGCATCCAGGCTGTTTTAGAAGATCCAGATGTGAAAAAAAGATGTAAAAACCTGATTGAAGAAAACAAAAAATTTGAAGCGCTTCTTGTTTCCCATACAGAAATGCATAAAAACATAAGTGTTACAGATTTCAGAGATATGGAAAAAGCCCCTTCAGGAAACCGCTTTCTTGTATACTCCCTTTTCCCTGATGCCATGGCAAGTATTCGGATAAGATATGATCATAATGACAAAAACATTGTTCTTTTGAGCATCGGGCGCAGCATCTTTAATGACAATTTCAAAGTAAACATTGGACAAATGCTGTCAAAATACGGCGGAGGCGGCCATTTCGGAGCAGGCGGCTGCAGCATGGACGTCAGATCAGCTGAAAAGAATATCCCGGAAATCCTTGAAACCATGAAAGCCAACAGATAAACCGCTTTCTTGAAGATCTGTCTGGAGAAGGGGTCATGAAAAAATGGCAATTGAAACAGAAAAAAAATTCCTTTTAAGAAGTGACCTGTGGCGGCAAAAAGCATTCAAGGCGGAATTTATAACCCAGGGATACCTTAAAAACGACAAAACCGGTGTTGTTCGGATAAGAACTGCCGGATCAAAAGGCTATATCACTGTTAAGGGAATCACCTGCAGGGCATCACGACTGGAATATGAATATGAAATTCCCCTTAATGATGCACAGGATATGCTCAATCTGCTGTGCGCCCCCCCTCTGGTTGAAAAAAAAAGGCACTTTATTAAGCACAAAGATTTTCAATGGACAGTAGATGAATTTTCAGGTGAAAATAATGGACTGATCCTTGCTGAAATAGAACTTGAAACAAAAGACCAGCCCTTTGAAAAACCAGAATGGTTAGGACGGGAAGTAACTGAAGACCCCAGGTATTTTAATTCCAATCTTATTGAATATCCCTATGGAAAATGGCCGCACTGAAGTTATCCTGTAGTAAATCACAATGAATTATTGGTCAGCTCACGACACAGAAGGGACACTTTTTTTTCAATCTCGTCCCTGATTTTTCTCACCTCAGCCAGGGAGCTGTCTTTTGGATCAGGAAGATCCCAGTTGACCACTTTTGCACCGGGAACAACTGGACAGGCATCTGAGCATCCCATTGTCACCATGACCTGGGGGGTAAATGTATTCAGAACTGATTGAATTTTCCTGGGTTTTAAAAAAGCTATATCCAGTTTTTTTTCAGCCATGGCTTCAACGACTGTATTGTTGATTGAATCTGCCGGCTGACTTCCCGCGCTTGCAACATCCAGATCTTTTCCAGCCATGTGTCTGGCAAACCCGGCTGCCATCTGACTTCTTCCGGCATTTTCAGTACAGACAAAGCATATTCTCAGCTTTCCTTCCAGGGAAGTCAGAACCCGGTCTCCCAGCTCTGTTATATCCCCTTTTACGCCTGGCATTTTCTGAATTTCCCCGCGCTCATCAACCCTTCTATACCACAGATGATCTGTAAACTCAGCCCCGGCCGCATCAAAAAAATACCGGGCTGTCAGTTTTATTCCATCAAAAAGGTTCTCTCCCCTGGTGGCCCCGCAGCAGAGAAGTACGCCTTTGCGCTGGCCTTCTCCAGGGTCACCTAGACCAAAACGGTATTTTCTTGACCAGAGGGTCTGGGTTCTGTCTATTATTGCCTTGATCTGAGAAGGAAATGAATAAAAATAGACTGGCCCGGAAAGCACCAGAACATCAGCCCTTCTAAACAGAGAAAACACCTCGTCTGCCAGGGCATCCTTATGAAAACAGACTCCCTTTTTTTCGCAGCTGCCGCATCCGATGCAGGGTTGATATTCATGGGCCCCGCAATTTACAACTCTGGTTTCAAACCCTCTTTTTTCAGCCTGCCTGAGAAATTGAGTTAAAAGGTACTCGCTGTTTCCCTTTTTTCTGGGACTTCCATTTAATCCAAGAACAAGCATATGCTTCCATCTCCTCTGGCTTAATCATAACATGGGCCACCCTGGGGTGGGGTCATGGGGTGGGGTCAAGCTTCGGTTATTGCGCTTTTGTTTAAATTTGCCTTTACACAGAGTCCTTTGTCAAAAGCTTAATAACCGAAGCACGACCCCGTTGATCATTTTACAAGTGGATGATCTGGTTTCTGAAAAAAAGTCAGTGAAAAAACAGAAAAATCTATCCCTGAATTCCAAGAAGCTCTACCTCAAACACAAGGGTAGAGCCCGGCTCAATGGCTTCTCCAGCACCGCGGTCCCCGTAGGCCAGATCAGAGGGGATATACAATTCCCATTTTGATCCAACCGGCATCAGTTGAAGGGCTTCTGTCCATCCCTTTATCACACCGCCTACCTGAAAGGATGCAGGCTGTCCCCTTTTATAGGAGGAGTCAAAAACCTTTCCATCTATTGTGCTGCCTTTATAATTGCACTCTACTGTATCTTCTGCTGTGGGGATGTCTCCGGTCCCTTTTTTAATAACTTTATACTGAAGTCCGCTTTCCAGGGTTTTAACCCCTTCTTTCTTTTTATTTTCCGCAAGAAATGCCGTGCCTTGCTTTTTGTTTTTTTCAGCAACTTCCTTCATCTGCTGCATCTTTTTCTGCTGCATTTTTTGCTGAAAAGCCGTCATGGTCTCTTTCATCTCTTCTTCCGTCATAATGCTTCTGCCTTCCTGACTGTCTTTGATGCCTTTGAAAAAAGCATCAATATCAACATCCACATCCCTTTTCAGATTGGTACCTATATTAATACCTAAAGCATAGCTGACCTTTTCCTTTTCTGTTTTCAATGTATCCTGGGCAAATCCCTGATATCCTGAAAAAATTACAGCCATGGATATCATGAAAAACAAACAACTCTTTAATTTCAACATAAACGCCTCCTGCGTCGATTCTGATTTTTAATTTAAACATCACAGGAAAGGACAAAGCCCTGTCCTGATAACGGGGGGTTCTAAATACAGACAAAAAGCCAAGGTGAATAAAAAAATATCACACTTGAATTTGAGGTAATATTTATCCGGGAAACTATCATAAACAAAACCAGATTGCAATATCACGATAAACAGGTTTTTTATTCCTGACCCTGTTCTCAAGAAAACAGACTCAAAACCTGATCATCAAAAATAAAGTTCACCCTGATAAGGGATTTTCTAAAAAACAATCCACGCATCTGGCTCGCCTTTTTGCCCGTCTTCTGCGTTGCGCCAATGGGACATATGTCAATATGCCCCCCATTGCCGCGCCTTGAAGACGGACAACTCGATCATACAAATTGGCCTGGGCAATATACATATATTATTTTCTTCCAGATCCCTAAATTCAATCGAAAAGCAGATTATCCGCTCTGCCGGTTAAAAAAATCCGCCAGGGCATACCCCTCTGTATCTGAGCCGCTGTCAATTCTGTCCAGTAGCCGCTGAAGCATTTTTGCCTGTATCCTGGCAAGTTCAAGGGGAATCTGGGGGTATTCCATGAGCATTTCCTCAAATTCCCTTTTGTGGATCACAAGCAGGCGGGTCTCTTCCAGGGTGGTACAGGTCACAAGTCTTTTATCATCCAGAAGAAAGGCGCTCAGGCCGAAACTGTCCCCGGATTTAAACCTGCCGAGCTCGGTATTATTCCGTGACACCTTTAATTGTCCGGTCACCGCTATATAAATGGTTTCCGACACATCGCCCTCAAAAAAAACGGTTTTTGCTTCAGGATAAACCATTTCTTCACTGATCGCAGCTATGGCGGCAAGTTTGTTTATGTTCAGGCTTTTAAAAATATCCACCTTGTGAATATGTACAATTTTTTCATACAGAGACAGTTTTTCTTTCACTTTTCCTCCTGTATTCCAAAATGACTGCTCAGCATTTTTTTGCTTTACTGCCCCGGCAAAGCCTGGAAGTTTGAAATCTAAGTATATACATATCACATATAACGCGACGATCAAGTTTTTCAATATAGACATTTATCCGAAAAACACCCCCGGCAGCCATGTGACCAGGGCGGGGAACAGACAGAGCATGGCAATACTGACAATCTGAAGCAGAACAAAGGGCAGAATCCCTTTGTAGATATGCATCATGGTGTAGCCATCGGGTGCCACCCCCTTGAAATAAAAAAGAGCATACCCAAAGGGCGGGGTCAGAAATGACGTTTGAAGATTAACACACAAAAGCAGGGAAAACCACAGAGGATCAAATCCAAGTTCAATGGCTATGGGAAGGAAGATGGGAACCGTTACCAGGAGAATGGCTGCCCAGTCAATGAACATTCCCATTATAAACACTATCAGCATCATGATAAACAGAACAACCCACCTGTCCATGCCCGAGCCAATGAGCAGATCGGCCACCACATCCCCGCCGCCCATGCTTAAAAATACAGCTGAAAAAAACTTTCCACCGATGAACAGCATCATGACCATGGAGGTTGTTTTCAATGTGGCATAGGCACTTTCCTTAAGCACTGTCATATTGAGCTTTCTATTTAACAAAGCAAGAATTATGGCGCCCAGTGCCCCAAGGCCGGCAGCTTCCGTAGGCGTGGCCATTCCCGCCAGTATGGTACCCATGACCGACAGAATTAATATTAATGGGGGCAGCAGTGATTTCATGGTCATGGACCATTTCTGACCTGCACTATATTGGGAGGCCTCTTTTTTTGAAATAGGCGGGCCCAGTCTGGGATTAATATTACATCTGATAAAAATATAGAGAAAATAAAGGCATGCCAGTAAAAGTCCCGGGAAAATGGCCCCTGCAAAGAGATTGCCCACAGAGGTTTCCTTCATGCCGGTCAAGCCGCCGTAGACCACCATCATGATGGACGGCGGAATGAGGATGCCCAGGGTTCCTGAGGCACAGATTATCCCCGAAGCCAGCTCCTTTTGATACCCCTTGTTAATCAGGGCCGGGGTTGCCAGAAGTCCCATGGCCACCACGGATGCCCCGATAATTCCTGTGGTTGCCGCAAAAACAGTACAGACCACCACCACGGTAAGGCCCAATCCGCCCTTGATACTACCGAGGACCACGTACAGGGATTCAAAAAGGGCATCTGACACTTTGGAGCGGTCCAGAAGCTGGGCCATGAGAATAAACAAAGGGATTGCCACCAGGGTGTAATTATTCATCAGCCCCCATACATTGTTCACAAAAAGGTCAAAAAGCATGGGTATAGAGAAGCCGTTGTCAATAAGTCCGAAAAGGGTAGCAACAGCAGCCAGAGTATAGGCCAGTGGATGCCCCAGGGTAATTGCCAGAATAAGAATACCAAACATGGCCAGGGTCATTAATTCAAGACTCATATATCACCTCGCTTACTTTGGTGCTTTAACCTGTGAATTTCATTGAAAAGGTTTGCAACTCCCTGGAGCAGGAGAAACAAAAAACAGACCGCCATCAGAATTTTTATGGGCCATATGGGAGGTGCCCAGCTGGTGGGGTTGAGCTCCCCGCCGATTGTCGACGTATAGGCAAATCTGAAAGACCAGATGGTAAGACAGGTCATAACCGGCAAAAAGAACAGGATATTTGTAAAAATTGCCAGTATAGACTGGATTTTCTGCGGCATCATTGTTGTGAAGATATCCACCTTTACATGCCCGTTCTGGACATCTGTATAGGCATTTCCGAACATAAAATGAAGACCGTACAAAAATGTGGTAAGTTCAAACCCCCAGGTGGTGGGGGTATTGAAAACATATCTCATCAACACTTCGTAAATCACAACAAACAAAAGGGGATATACCAGAAAAGATGCTATTTCCCCTTCTTTTTTGTTGAAGCTGTACAATCGATCGGCTATAGTTTTCAACATGGTTATTATCCTTGATATAACAAATTTAGCGCTTTTACTCGATGATCAGTGTTGTGTCTGGGTTTCTGGAGAAAGGTAAATAAAAAACAGATCATCGAGTTTTAACATTGGAGTGACGGGCTGTACCCTGACTTTACGGGATCGGCCGTCATTTGAGCGTTATTTTCCCTGTCTGAAAAAAACCATGCCTTTAACCTGATAATCAAATCAGGGATCTGGAAAAAAAATAATATGCGCATATTATCGCTTAAAGGCATGGTTAACCCTTATTCCGTGGTTTTACCCTTGATAAAATCCTCATAGGGCCAGGGTGTTGCACCGCTTCTGGCTTCCCTCCATACAGCAAATTCTTCTATAAACGCCTCCTGGGAATTCAGCACCTTTTTTACATCGGGAAATTTTTCTTTAAGGGATTCCAGATATGTCTTGGTCACTTTACGGAACTCAATAATGGTTTCCTTATCCATTTTTATAATTTCCACTTTTTCGTTAAAAATCTTCATGGCTTTGGCATTGAGACTGTTGATCCAGTTGTAGCTCCACAGCTGGGTTTCTTTGGCAGCAATATCAATAATCCATTTCAAATCTTCAGGAAGCGCATCATAGGCTTTCTGGTTAATGATAATGTCACATTGAAAAGCAGTCTGGTGCACGCCCGGCTGAATGGCATATTTGGTGATTTCATCAAATCCCATGGGATAGTTAATTGCCGGAGTAGAATATTCTGCCGCATCAATCACTCCCCTTTCAAGGGCCAGATACACTTCGCCTCCGGGAAGGGGACTTACAGAAGCGCCCAGATTGTTCATTATATCCATATACCATCCCGGTGTACGGATACGCATCCCTTTGAAATCTGCCATTTTTGTGGCTTTTTTATTGGAGAAAAGACCCATTTCCTGGCCGGTCTGACCTGCAGGCAGTGCAAACATACCATGCTTGGCATAAAGCTCCTGGAGCAGTTCAAGGCCTCCTTTTTCATACAGCCAGATATTATACCCTTCAGCGTCCAGCCCAAAGGGCACGGATGCAAAGGCAACAAAGGCCTCGTTTTTGCCTTTCCAGTAAAGGGGGGACCCGTGTGCAATCTGAACAGCTCCGGATGATACCGCATCAAAGGTCTGATTGGCAGAAACAAGCTCACCTGCAGAAAACGGTTTAATATCCAGACGGCCGGCAGATGCCAGGCGCACACTGTCTGCAAAATGGGCGGCAATATCATAAAACAGCAGGCCTTTGGACCAGGGCATGGTCATCTTCCACCGGATTTTTTTATCCGATGTTTTGAACGAAACACGTTTTGCCTCTTTGCTTCTTGGATCACTTCCGAATTTTTCCCGCTCGGCATAGGCCGTGCCACAGATAAAGACAAATGCCATTACAAGAATTAAAGCAATACCTGATTTTCTCTTCATACTTTCCTCCATAAATAAAAAATTGATGTTAAACAGATGGGTCCATTGAGATTACACGAAACGGGCTTACCCTCCTTTCCCGGAAAAACTTCTGATTCCCGGATTGGCATATAAAGGTATTTTTATAAGTCCAAATTAAAAATTTATTAAAATCAGCATGCTGATTTACTTGGTAATACCATTAATTAAATCCATCTATTCATTTTTGTCAAGAAAAAAATAAAAAATCCTTGTTTTTTTAAAACGAGCCTGCTATAGGAAGATAATATCTCCAGAAAAACAAGTGGTTATTTTTGGGATACCAGGGAAAAATAAGGGTAATACCATAATTAAAACAAAGGAAATCGTTGGTCTAATCCTGCAAAATCATATTGGTATTACCATAAACAAAGGAGGTCCCTATGATCCGCCAGTCAATTATCAAGGCTCTTCAAAAAATTGTGGGAAAGGAAAATCTTCTGACCCAGAAAGAGGACATGCTCACCTATTCCTATGACGCTGCAGTGCTCAACCCGGTAATCCCGGCTGCCGCAGTTATACCGGAAAACACGGAGGCACTGGGCAAAATCATTGCTCTGTGCCATGAAAACCGGATTCCAGTTACTGTCAGGGGATCTGGAACAAACCTGTCCGGAGGAACGATTCCAGAAACATCGGGAATTGTCGTGCTTACCTCAAGGCTGAACAAAATTATTGAAATCAATGAAGCAGATATGTATGCTGTTGTGGAGCCCGGGGTGGTCACGGCAAACCTGGCTGCCCAGGTGGAAAAAATGGGATTATTCTATCCCCCGGACCCGGGCAGTATGGCTGTTTCCACCCTGGGAGGCAATGTGGCGGAAAATGCCGGTGGGCTTCGCGGGCTCAAGTACGGGGTAACAAAAGACTATGTCATGGGCATGGGGTTTTTTGACTGTCAGGGAAATCATATCAAAACCGGATCAAAAACTGTAAAATGCGCCACAGGCTATAATCTCACCGGACTTATGGTGGGATCTGAAGGGACACTGGGCATACTGGACCGGATCATTCTCAAACTCATACCTGCTCCCAAAGCCAGGGTGGCCATGGTGGCCGTGTACAATACCATTGAGCAGGCATCAGAAACCGTCGCAGGGATCATCTCGGCCCGGATTCTGCCTGCCACCCTGGAAATCCTGGACAACTTCACCATACGGGCAGTGGAAAATTATTCAAAAGCCGGGCTTCCAAAAGATGCCGGCGCCCTCCTGCTCATTGAGGTGGACGGGCACCCGGCTGTAGTCGGAGAAGAAGCCGAACAGATCAAGGCTTTGTGCCTTAAAATGGGCGCAGATACCATTGAACAGGCAGAGAATGAGGCCCAGAGGGACAGAATATGGGCGGCCAGAAGATCTGCCCTGTCCGCTCTGGCCCAGCTGAAACCCACACTCATCCTTGAGGATGCCACTGTTCCAAGAAGCAGAATTCCAGATATGGTAAGTGCCATCCAGACCATTGCCAATAAATATAAAATTGATATCGGCACCTTTGGCCATGCAGGGGACGGCAATCTCCATCCCACCATCCTTACCGACCGTAGAAACAAGGAGGAATTCAAGCGGGTGGAAAATGCCATTGAAGAAATTTTTGATACTGCCCTTGCCATGGGCGGCACCCTGTCCGGGGAGCACGGCACAGGATTTGCCAAGGCTCCTTTTCTGGAAAAAGAAGCAGGCTATTCATCCATCATTTTTTCCCGGCGCCTGAGAGCGGCACTGGATCCCCACAATATTTTGAACCCTGGTAAAATAACGGGAGCATAGCTTATCATGAAAGGCATGAAAGAACTGGCAAATCTGGTAAAAGAACTGGAAGAACAACTTGTGGTGTGCAACCGCTGCGGAATGTGCCAGGCGGTATGCCCCGTGTATGAGCAGACACGAAGAGAAGCTGACGTGGCAAGGGGAAAGCTGTCTTTACTCACAGGACTTATGGAAGACATGTTCTCTGATCCCGACGGAGTCGATGAACGGCTGAACCGCTGCCTTTTATGCGGGTCATGTGCGGCCAACTGCCCTTCCGGTGTCAATGTCATGGAAATTTTTATCAAGGCAAGGGCTATACTGACAGAATTCAAAGGACTTTCTTCTGCTGAAAAAATTATTTTCAAGCAGGTTCTGGTAAATCCCGGGCGGTTTGACAGTATTATGGAATGGGCAGGCCGGTTTCAGGGCCTTTTTACAAAACAAAAAGCAAATGCCCAGGGCACTTCTTGCGCCCGGATAGGTTCCCGGCTCTTATCCGGACGGCATTTTATGCCCCTGAGTCCCACTGCCTTTCATAAAACCCTGCCGGAAAAGGGATTGAAAACAAAAGGGTCAGGACTTAAAGCGGCCTTTTTTACTGGATGCCTTATTGACAAAATTTTCCCGGGTATTGCCCAGGCATCCCTGAGGGTCTTATCCCATCACAACGTCAGTGTCATCATTCCCCGGGATCAGGGGTGCTGCGGGATACCCGCCCTGGCTTCCGGAGACCGGGACACGTTTAATCATCTGGTGGAACATAACCTGGCTTTATTTGAAAAAGAAGAATGTGATGTGATTGTCACCGCCTGTGCCACCTGCACATCAACCATAAAAAAGTTGTGGCCGGCGGTTTACAGAAATCCTTCTTCAAAACTGCAGAAAAGACTGGATGTCCTGTCTGAAAAAACAATGGATATCAACCAGTTTCTCGTTGACCGGGTAGGGATAGACCATCTTAAAAATCATGCAGAGGATATCAATTCTAAAATCGTTACCTGGCATGACCCCTGTCATTTGAAAAAATCCCTTGGGGTTGCAGATCAGCCAAGGCAGGTCATAAAGGCAGCCGGATACCGGTTAAAAGAAATGGCAGAATCTGACAAATGCTGCGGCATGGGGGGGAGTTTTAATGTCCATCACTATGATCTGTCCTGCCGCATTGGAAAACAAAAACAGAAAAACATTGAAAATACCGGTTGCGATATTGTATCCACGGGATGTCCGGCCTGCATGATGCAGATATCAGATATGCTTGGAAAAGCTGGATCATCCGTGAAAATTGTGCACCCCATGGAATTGTACGCCAATGCCCTTGAAAAAAATTCTTGATAAAACAATTGAAATATTAAATAATAAAAGATTAACCTCAAGTTTAAAGTTGTAAAAATTACCGGGATATAAAAAACCAATTATGACCATGCCCATTAAACCCATAAAACCCAAACGCATTTCAGACCAGGTCCTGGATCAGATCCGGGAACTAATCTACAGAGGCAAACTCAAACCTGGTGAAAAACTCATGACAGAACGCGAAATGGCCAATGCCATGAATGTTTCCCGCACGACCATCAGGGATGCCATACAGCGTCTTGTCACCATGGGGCTGATTACCCAGAAACAGGGCAAAGGGACATTTGTAAAACCAGTTGACAAGGTTCAGGAAAATCCCCTGGCAAAGGCTATGGAAGCCCAGTCTGCTTCGCTGGTGGATCTGCTGGAGGTCCGCATTGGCCTGGAATGCAACTCTGCTTCCCTGGCTGCCCGGCGGGCAGATGAAGCTGACATTACCGCTTTAACCCAAAGCGTTGAAGAAATGCAGCATGAAATAGAAAACGGCCGCCTGGGAACAGAAGCAGACACAGCCTTTCACATGGCCATTGCCTATGCCGCAAAAAATCCCCTTCAGATACTTATCATGAGAAACTTCTATGACTATCTTTTCCACGGAATCCGGGAGAATCTTGCCATTTTATACGAAGATCCGGCAAATATAAAAATTATATTCTCCCAGCACCAGGCCATCCTGGACGCCATAAAATCAAGAGATCCCGACAAGTCCTATACCGCCATGAACGCCCATATTGCCTTTGTAAGAAATTTTTTTAAAAACAATAAAATTTAGACGCATCGTTTCAGGCGGGCGTCTAAAAAAAAAGGGGCTGTCCCCATGGAAACCTATTTTGCACCGGCAAAGAGAACCGAAAGACGAAAATTTAAAAACCAGATTGCCACGGTCAGCCACAACCCTATTATCAGTGCGCTGCTGGATGCAATGACAGGAATATTGATTGTTTTAAACGAAGACCGTCAGGTGGTGGCTTTAAACCATGGGCTGCTGAAGGCTTTTGGCATTGTAGATGCCCAGTCGGTCCTGGGTCTTCGGGTGGGAGAGGTGCTCTCCTGCACCCATGCTGAAGATCCTCCAAACGGATGCGGCACAACCCCTCACTGTATGACCTGCGGGGCTGCCATTGCAATGATGGCAGCAGCTGACGGAAAAACAAGCGAACAAATATGCGCCCTGACCAGAGAAGATGACAACGGGATGAATGATGTCTGTCTCCAGGTCCGGGTAAAACCTATTACCCTGGAAAACCAGCGCTGGCTGCTTTTCTTTGCCCGGGATATCACCCAGGAGCAGTTCTGGATCAACCTTGAAAAGGTTTTTTTCCACGATATCAACAATCTTTTGACCACACTGCTGGGCAACAACCAGTTGCTTGCCATGGATATGCCTGATACAAAAAGAATCAAGGAGAATCAAACAGTTCTGGAAAGACTGTGCAGTGAAATCGCCCTGCAGAGAAGCCTTTCTCACAAAAAAAATATCAGCTATTTAACCCGAAAAACCCGGTTTACGCTTTCCCAGCTTCG
This sequence comes from Desulfobacteraceae bacterium, assembly GCA_046482845.1. Classification (GTDB taxonomy): domain Bacteria; phylum Desulfobacterota; class Desulfobacteria; order Desulfobacterales; family Desulfobacteraceae; genus DATFJZ01. The sequence goes on from JAWOEJ010000025.1 coordinate 21,197, forward strand.
GCAGGAGCTGAACCTTTTCATCAAAGGCCATCACAGCCTGACAGGAAAACATATTAAAGAGACCTGGGATAACGAAACCCTTGTGCTTCAAACGGACAGTCTGCTGCTTTCCAAAGTGCTGACCAATATATTGATCAACGCCCTGGAGGCCACCCCAAAAGGCGGGGAAATTCAACTGACGGTGAGGACAGACAGACATTCCATCTCCTGGGATGTGTGGAACAG
>JAWOEJ010000061.1:0-18791 GCA_046482845.1 Desulfobacteraceae bacterium
GGCGGATTTTATACCCAGTGCCAGAACCAGCATGTCCAGCTCATGGAACTCGACCTTTGCCGTTGCCATGTTCTCCACAGCAGCCTGCAGGGATCCACTGGGCAGCTCCTCAACAGAGCCGGGAAGCCCCCTCAGATACTTGACGCCAAGCTTTCGGCTTCTATTGTAGAGGTCCTCAAACCCCTTTCCAAAGGCCCTGATATCCATGTAAAACACCTTGATATCCATGTCAGGATAGTGTTCCTTGAGGATAAGCGTACTTTTAATGGTGTTCATGCAGCATATATTGGAACAATACTCCCCTCCCCTGCGGCAGGAGCGGGACCCCACACACTGGATAAAGCCGACACTTTCTGGAATTTTCCTGTCCTTTGGCCGCACCAGTTCCCCCCGTGTGGGACCGCCTGCATTGACAAGGCGTTCAAACTCAACACTGGTTACGACATTTTCAAACCGCGTGTACCCATATTCATCCATGGGCCTGGGGTCATAGGGTTCAAGCCCCGTTGCAACCACAATGGTACCTGTCTTTTCCTTTATCACCACATCAGACATATTAAAATCTATACAATGCTTTTCACAGGCATCCATGCACTTTGAACAGCCCCGCCCCATACATTCGTCCATATTGATAAGGTAGGAAGAGGGAACGGCCTGGGGAAACGGAATGTAAACGGCCTTTCTGGATGAGAGCCCTTCATTGAATTCATCGGGGAAGACAACGGGACAAACCGCAGCGCATTCCCCGCAGGAGGTGCATGCAGATTCATCAATATATTTGGCCCGCTTTATGATTTCCACATTAAAATTCCCCACATACCCGGAAACCTTTGACACTTCAGCTAATGTATGAAGCGTAATATTGGGATGCCGACCGGCATCCGTCATCTTGGGACCCAGGATTCAGATGGAACAGTCCATGGTGGGAAAGGTCTTGTCAAGCCTTGCCATCATACCGCCGATGGATGCGCTCTTTTCAACCAGAGTGACGCTGTACCCATTGTCTGCAAGGTCAAGGGCCGTCTGAATACCTGCTATGCCGCCGCCGATGACAAGGGTTTTTTGTTCAACAGAAACGCTTTCTTCCTCAAGGGGCGCTAAAAGCCCTGCCCTGTTAACGGCCATGGAGACAAGATCAAGGGCCTTTTGTGTTGCTGCTTCTGGATCGTCCATGTGAACCCAGGCGCATTGTTCACGTATATTTGCCATCTCAAGAAGATAGGGATTCAGTCCCGCCTCTTTCATCATGTTTCGGAAGGTGGGTTCATGGAGGCGCGGAGAGCAGGAGGCAACCACCACCCGCTCAAGCCGGTGTTCCCTGATATCGGCCTGGATCTCCATCTGACCCGGCTCAGAGCAGGCATAGGGGATATCCCTTGAGAGCACCACCCCGGGAAGAGATCCCGCTGCCTGGGCTACTTGCTGGCAATCTACGGTTTTTCCGATATTAAGACCGCATTGGCAGACATAAACACCAATGGCAGGCAAAACATCCTGTGCATTAGAAGATCTGTTCAATAAGCTCGTTTCCATTACTCTTGCTTCCTTTTTATATGAAAGCCTTCAGCCTTCAGCCTTCAGTACTCAGCTAACAGCTTTCATGCTTTGTTGTGTTGTTGTGTCCGTCAGGACATGTGGGTTATATAACCATCATGATACCATGCATCACAACAAACCATAAAGTTTGAATTGTACCGCGTTTTGTATCCTGTATCCTGTATCCTGTATCTTGCCTCTTACCGCTTACCACTTACCACTTACCACTTACCACTTGCCACTTGCCTCTTGCCTCTTGCCTCTTGCCACTTGCCTCTTGCCTCTTGCCTCTTGCAACCAGCCATGCCGTTTATTCCCAGCAGATGTGATCTGCAATGATGCTGGTTAAATCAATTAATTCCATCTTAAGTTTATCCCCTGCAAACGGGTCTTGCATGGCACACCCCAGATGAATCCTGCATTTGCCGCAGGAGGTGACCATGACATCGCTGTTTGTTTCCCTGGCCTGGGTGAGTCGCTTTACCTGGAGTGCCTTGCTGAATGAATCGCATCCGATCCAGGCACAGTTTCCGCAGCAAAGGGCAGTATTTCCGCTGTTTGGCATCTCAACCAGGGTGCCGTTGCTGAACCGTGCCATGAGTTTTCTTGGCAGATCCCTTATTTCATCAAGGGAGTTTAAGCGGCATGAGTCCTGGTAGGTAAAATTTATATCGGGAGTGTTTATGGTCACAGCCCCTCTTTCAAGTTCTGCATCGAGAAATTCATAGAGATGGGTGACTTTGAAGTTGAGCTGAAGACCGTTTTCTCTGTAGGTGTGGGCAAAGGTTTTGTAGCATTCAGGACAGACTATTATCATTTCCTCTATACCCAGGGCGTTTAGACAGTCACAGTTAAGTTGTGCAGTTTTCATGAAGTTTTTTCTGTCCCCGGACCACAAAAGATCATGGCCGCAGCAGCGCTCATTTTCAAGTATGCGGGGCGTTACATCAAAAAAGTTCAGCAGTTTCAGAGCATCAATGAGAATGCCATAATTTTTCACACCCTGGTGATTGCGGAAAAAAAGATCATGATAAGGCGCACACCCCCCGTAAAAAAGGACTTTTGAACCGGGATCGGTTTTGATGTCAGCGGGGATGTCCCGCCATCTTTTCTGGTGAAGATCAGGGCTTGCCATGGCGCGCATGAGTGAATGGAAAAAACCGCCATGGGTCTGATGGCTTTCATTCCGATTAAAAAACACCCCCCTGAGATCCTGAATCAAAAGGGGAAAGTTAACATTTGAGGGACACCGCTCATAGCAGGTGCCACAGGTAAGGCATGACCAGATGTTATCTTTTACAGCTTCTGAATTTACATCTCCTGCAATCAGTGAGCTCACCAGAATTCTCGGAGAAAACGCCTTGCCGCACAGGGCAAGCGGACATGAGGACGTACATTTTCCGCAGTCCTGACAGGCATAGGCATTGTGTCTGGAAAGAATGTCTTTAATCAGCTCACTGGGTATCAAGGGCGGTGGTGCAGAGGAATCAAGGTCTGATTCATCAGATAACCCTGCCGGGACATCCCTGATGGCAGTAACAATGGGACTTTTTCCCAGGGTTTTTACATCTTTGAGAAAATCAGCCAGAAATATACTGAGCCTGTCAACATCATCGGGCAGAAACGTGGCAAGGCGGAGTCTGTCCCGGCCAAGGCCCAGAAGTTCAATGATCTCCCGTGTATCTTCGGTATTTTTAACGGCATTATCGGTCCCGCTGCCGTATCTGCAGGTCCCGGGAGCGCATCCTGCCACGGCAACCCCGTCGGCTCCCATCTCAAAGGCCTTAAACAATAGCGCCTTGCTGATCCTGCCGGTGCAGGGAATCCGAATCATCCTGATTTCCCCTGGGATTCTGTAATTATCTTCCTGAAGCGTCTGAAAAGCCCCGTGGGGCCCCCAGTTGCATAAAAATAGTATTAACTTGTAATTTTCCATTGGCGGTTGCATCTGAAAGCTTTAATCCTTGCTGATCATCATTAAAAATAAAGGGACTTTCCCTTAAACTGACATATTCGCGCAGACCTCTTTACATGTCGTTCTGCCCACAACAAAGCATGAAAGCTGTTAGCTGTTAGCTGTTAGCTGTTAGCTGTTAGCTGAGTACTGACAGCTGACGGCTGAAGGCTTTCATGCGGTTTCCGGGACTGTAATTCCCCGGCCCGAATCATGGATCACTGTTATGCCAGCATCTCTTCCAGGGAGCGCTCAAGAAAAGCCTGATCCCTGTAAGGGGTATCTGCGGCATTGGTGGGGCAGACTGAGACACAATTACCGCATCCCTTGCAAAAGGCTTCGTCCACCGACGCGGCCCATCCGCCCACACTGTTGGGAACAAGAGTGATGGCCTGGTAGTTGCATTCGCTGATGCACCGGCCGCAGCCCCGGCACAGGTCCTGGTCAATGACCACTGTGTACCCCTTGCTCTGGCGGGGGCCCCTCGGCATGACGGCAGCGGCTAATACCGCGGCAGAAGCCCCTTTCCGCCGGTTTGACACGCTGATGCCCGGAGGATCTGCAAGGAAAATTCCTGGAATAGAGGTCATGCCCGGCATGATATAGGGACGTCCTGCTATGCCGTTTTCCTGCATGGTTGAAGAAAGGGTTCTGTGGTCAAGGCCCTGCTGGCGGAAATATTTGATCTGCTTCCTTGAGCCCTCTTCCATGATCACAGTTCCCGCGATAAACTCCTGGGTGGTTTTGCCCATGTCTACGTTGATCTGAAAACTGCCCAGGGTTCCTGTCATTTCTTTAACAAAGGAGCCCTTAAAGCAGAAGATACCGGAGTGGGACACTTCTGCTTTCAGGGGGCTGCCTGTTGCACCAAACATAATCACATCTATTCCCGTGTCGGCAAGCATTTGTGCGCTAGTAAGGGATGCCTCTGATTCTCCCAGGACAGCCGTGGTAAAATTGTAGTTACGCATGGGAGAAGAAAAGGTCTTGAGGTGTTCTGCCCGTCCGATGGAACGGGTAATCAGGCCCTTTAAACGGCTAAGGGCAAGGTCTTTGTCCCGTTTCAGCAGGGAAAGGGCCTCCCCCCGGATGTTACAGGTTTCAACAGCGGAGCGGCTGATGCCCGTTGCCGTAAAAAGTCCGTTCTTAAGGCGGCTTCTCTGATCCGTACATGCGCTGCATACAAAGTTCATGGGACAGCAGACACATGAGGCAAGCACAATCCGGGTGAGTGAACGGGTGCGGACAATTTTAAGAATCTCGGAAATCCCCTGGGGCGTACATGCCGACATCATGGTGCCGGCATGGACAACAGAAGGATGATGGGTCAATGAATCCACAAACCTGTCTATTTCCTCATCCCAGCCCAGGGAGTCATTGCAGCGGCAGACAAACACCCCGGTTCTGACAATTTCTGATGAAAAGGAGGTATCGGACGTGACATGAAACACCCCGCTGCCCTTTCTTGTCTGGACAGTGCTTTTTAAAAGAACCATTGCCTGGGCTGCTGAGGCAAACCCCCGCATGATCATGGCATGGACATCGGAAAGGGAGTTTCTAGGGCCATAGGCACGGATCACATCGTCACCCTTGACTGCCGGCGCCATCAAAGGATCGGCAAGAACAAGCACCCCGGCATCAACGGTTATCTCCTCCTGTTTTTCCCTGTGATCAATGGCTTTTATGGCATCGCATACTTCCACACACGCCATACATTCGGAGCAAACCCCGCACTGAAGGCATCGATGGGCCTCATGAATGACCTGGTCAGAAGAAAGCCCCAGGGCTACCTCAGCATAACCGTTAAGCCGTTTTTCTACGGGCTGTTCCGGCATCACACAACGTGGGTCCCTGGACATAGTGTCGGGAATATCCCTGAACTCGCGGGTTGACACCCTTTCGATATCATCTTGCAGCCCAAGGTCATAAACATCGTTCAAAGCGGCCCTGGCAGCACCCTTTCCCCCAGCCATGGCATGAACTACGGTGGCCGTCCCCTTTACAGCATCCCCGGCCGCATAGACGCCTGGAATTCCTGAAAAAAAATGGTCAACTGCAATATATCCATTGTCATCAACACAAACGCCGTTATCAGTATTACCCTCTTTATAGGCTCCGGTCTGACCTATGGCAAGGAGAACCATATCCGAAGATATGGTAAAGGGCTCGGCATCCTCTATTATTTCCGGCCATGCAATGCCTTCAGTCACCGGCTTTCCAGGTCTTGTGGGTCTGCATACCAGCGCTTTGACCCTGTTGTTTTCCCCTGAAAATTCAACTACCTGGGTGGCGTCTCTGATGGTAATACCCTCTTCAAGGGCTTCTTTGACCTCATCTTTGTCCGCAGGAATTTTGTCCATGTCAAACCATGACACCATGGTAACCTTTGCCCCGGTTCTGTGCACCACTCTTGCAAGATCAAAAGCTGCATTCCCATCGCCTATGACAACAATGTTTTCAGGCAGATCATGGTTATCCCGGCGGTAGAAGTCGGACAGAAAGGAAATACAGCCGGTTATCCCTTTAAGATGCTCCCCGGGCACACCAAGGCGCCTGTCGCGCCAGGAGCCTGTTGTCAGAATAACTGCGTCAAACACCTGTTTAAGACCGGCAATATCTGATTTGATGTTCACGTTCTGGGAGGTTTTGATCTCCACCCCACAAGCTTTAATATAGGCCAGTTCTCTTTCCAGGACCTTTCGTGGAAGACGGTGGGGACCTATACCGTATCTAAGGAGACCGCCTGCCTCTGCTTCCCGCTCAAATATGACTGCCCTGCATCCATGTATTGCAAGTTCATGGGCAGCAGCCAGACCAGCGGGCCCGGAACCGATGACTGCCATTTTTCTGTCATCCTGGAAAACAGGGGGATGGGGCATTTCTTGATCATCCTGCTCAGTTTCAAAATCCGCAACAAACCGCTTGATGGCCCGGATGGAAAGGGCATCATCAACATCACGGCGCCTGCACTCAGTCTCGCAGGGATGGGTGCATATCCTGCCGCAGATTCCCGGCAGAACATTTTTCTCCCGGATAAGGTCAAGGGCCTTTTGAAACCTGCCCTGACCTGCCAGGGCAAGGTAGCCCTGGACATTAACACCCAGAGGACAGCCTGCGGTACACAGCGGGGTTTTCCGCTTGTCTATGACAGCCCGTCCAGGAAGGCTTCTACGGCTTATTATGTCAACCGGTTTTTTATTCTCCCCAAGGTCTACAGGACAGATATCCACACAGCGTCCGCAAAGGGTGCAGAGCGCAGAATCTACATAGGTCTGCTCCTTTATTACGGAAATTTTAAACCCCTGCATGTTGTGCTTGATGGCGCTTATCCTGGCAGGAAGAATGCAGGTGATATCCGGATTTCTCATAATGCGAATGAGTCCCGGTCTCTGGGCATGGTTGAAAGGAACCCCTGATTTTAAGGTGTACTCGGTATTTGCAAGTTTTTGGTCCATATCAGGATCACAATCCACAAGGGTGACAGGAATGCCAAGTTCCCCCAGCTTATTTGCGGCAACTATCCCCGAAGGTGTGGCACCGATGATCATAACCCTGTGAAGACGATCTTTTCTGCGCTTCATTGTTCAGCTCCTGTTCTGCCGCCTGCCCTTTGTTCTATCCCCTTCAGTTTGGACAGCCCATAGTCAAATCCCAGGTTAAAGGCCTTTTCGTTCATCTCCTCTGTTCCTTTAGGCACTGACGAGGTAACGGCAAAAAGGGCCCCATCCCTGGTAACCGCTTTTGTCACTGCAGTGGTAAAGCCCAGCATAACGATATTGGCCATCATGGTTCTGCCAAGTTCCTCTGCCATGCGGGTGGCCGGAATGGAAAAAAAAGGTCTTTCTTTTGTGGGAGTAACAAGATCCTTATCCGTTAAAAGCATTCCTTCGGGCTTAAGGGATTTATAATATTTCTCATAGGCTGAATGGGACATGCACACCAGGATATCAGGATTTGCTATGTAGGGGTACTGGATGACGGTATCTGAGATCACAACCTGGGCACAGCAGGCGCCTCCCCTTGATTCAGGCCCGTAGGACTGGACAAGGGTGCTTTCCTTGTCATCCTTAAGGGCAGCAGCCATTCCCAGGATACGTCCGGCAAGTACAATGCCCTGACCGCCAAAGCCGGTTACAATGATCTCCTGTTTTTCTGTTTTATCAGACATATAGATTTTAACCTGTAAAAAATTATTGGTCACTCTCTGGTTTTTTCCCATGGTAAATTTTTGCATACTGCTCGTCATGGGAAGGTTTTTCAATATCAAGAAATTTGCCTAGAACCACATTTTTTGTAAAATCAATGTCAAGCTCACCAAGATCGGCATTGTTCTTGATTATGGTTTTGTCATGGTATAACCTCAAGGTTTCCAGAGGCTTTTGTTTGTTGCGCCGGCCGTAGTTGATGGGACAGGGAGACAGGGCCTCAATAAAAGAAAAACCCCTGTGGTGGATGGCCTCTTCAATGCTGTCGGCAAGATCCCGTGAGTGAAGCATGGTCCATCTTGCAACATAGGTGGCGCCTGACGCACAGGCAAGCAGGGGCAGATTAAAAGGAGATTCTGAATTCCCCTTCATGCTTGTGGAGGAACGTGCATTGTGGGGGGTTGTTGCCGCGACCTGGCCCCCGGTCATGCCGTAAATAAAATTATTGATACAGATCACGGTTAAGTCCATATTCCGCCGGGCAGCATGGATAAAATGGTTACCGCCTATGGCAAATAAATCCCCGTCTCCGGAAAAAACAATCACATTGGTTTCAGGGCTTGCCATCTTTATTCCCGTGGCAAAGGGAATTGCCCTGCCGTGGGTGGTATGGAAACTGTCGATATTGATATATCCTGCGCCCCTTCCTGAACATCCAATGCCGGAGACCATGGCAAATTGATTGTAATCTATTCCCGTTTGTTTTATTGCCTTAAGGCAGGCCGCAAAAACAGAGCCTGTCCCGCATCCTGAACACCAAATATGGGGAATTCTGTCCATGCGGATCAGGTCTTCCAAAGGATGGGGCTCTGGTAAATTTTCTTTTAATGCTGGTATTCCCATGGTCTAAAATGCCTCCTTCATAATTGAAAGCACCTCTTCCGGCGGCACAACAGATCCTCCGGCATGACCGGCAAGATATGACGGCACCTTGTATCCGGCACATCTTTCAACTTCCCGGCTGATCTGGCCCAGGTTAATCTCAACCGTTATAAAGCCCTTAACCCGCAAAGCAAGGGATTTTATAATAGAGTCGGGAAACGGCCATACAGTGACAAGCCTTAAAAGTCCTGCCTTAATGCCCTGCTGTCTTGCCATGTCAACGGCGGTATAGCTTGTCCTTGAGGATACCCCGTAGGAGACAAGGACGATATCGGCATCTTCTAAAAGGTATTGATCCGTCACGATGATATCATCCAGATTGTTCCTGATTTTGCCTATCAGGCGTTTCATCATTTCGGCCTGGGTCTCCACGCTCATGACGGGATAGCCTTTTTCATCGTGGGTGAGCCCTGTCACATGGACCTTGTACCCCTCGCCTATGGAGGGCATGGGGGACACCCCGTTGGGTCCTGGCCTGAAGGGATGAAAATTCTACTTTGATCCCCGGGGCTTGACCCGGGAAAAGGTTTTTATGGCATGGGCCTGGGGGATAACCACCTTTTCGCTCATGTGCCCGACTATTTCATCGGACATGATAAACACCGGCGTACGGTATTTTTCACTTAAATTAAAGGCCATGATGGTATGATCAAACATCTCCTGGGGGGATGAAGGTGCAATGGCAATGATTTCATAGTCCCCGTGGGAGCCCCATCTGGCCTGCATCATATCCGCCTGGGCCCCCTGGGTGGGCAGGCCCGTCGACGGCCCTCCCCTTTGTACATTTACCACCACACAGGGGGTTTCGGTTACCACGGCAAGCCCGACGGTTTCCATCATAAGACTGAATCCAGGCCCGGAGGTGGCCGTCATTGTTTTTTTGCCCGTCCATGCCCCGCCAAGAATGGAGGTCATGGCTGCTATCTCATCCTCCATCTGGATAAATGTGCCTCCGACATGGGGAAGGCGCTCAGACATGTGCTCGGCAACCTCTGTGGCAGGGGTGATGGGATACCCCCCAAAAAAAAGGCACCCTGCCGCTATCGCCCCTTCAGCACATGCGATGTCTCCGTTGATAAAATGTTTACCTGTAAGGACTGCTGGTTTCATCCTCTCCTCAAGTACCTCTTATTTTTTATATTAAAATTTTTGCAAACTTAAGATGACTCTCATTCCCTGTTCCGGACTGAATCCGTAAAATACAGGTCTGTCCATGACCGTTAACTGGAAAACCCAGGTTATGTAACACCAGGGACTCTTAATTAAAGTGTTGCCGGCTCTGCCTGGACTTCTATTGAAAAAATTGCGAATTCCGGACACAGAAGTTCGCAATAGTGGCAGTTCAGACAATCGTCTGCCTTAACCCGGGGAGGATGATAGCCCTTACTGTTAAATTCTTCTGAAAACTCAAGCACCCCCCTGGGGCAATACGCAATACAATATCCGCACCCCTTACACCGGTCCTGGATAATATGAACATCTCCCTTTGTTACCTGCACCTCTTCTAAATCAAGAGGAACTCTCCAATATTTCATAACCCTTTCCCTGTATTTTTGCCCCAATATATTATTTAACCCCTGCGAATTAGTCCATATATTATTTTGCTTAAAATTAAAAGAAGTTTTTTAAATAAAAAATCACAGTTCTGAAAGCAGGGGTAATAAAAAATCCATGAGTCTCTCTTCACTGGAGATCTTTTTGTGTTACAATTGACGTCTGTCAAAGTAAGCTAACAGATTTTTTTGCTCCAAACCGGTCTGTTTCTTTAGCCCAACAGACGCTAATCCTTGTTTTTTTGCCACTTGAGTGCTACGATTTTAAATTATAAACAAATTTATACACCTTATCCATGGGTTCCGGGCAGGTGACATCCAGGCCCGCCCCCCAGATTTCACCTTTTTTAAGCGCCCGGATCAGGTCTGCCTCCTGATGAACACCGCCCCTGGCGGTATTAATAAAAAAAGCTTCCAAAAAAAATTGACAAAACAGGCAAAGAGATATAAATAGCTATATATCATATTGATATATAGCTAAAAGGAGTAAAAATGACTGCTGAAATCTATGCCCAGTTGCGCGAACAGTTGGACCAGTATTCAACCGGATTCCCGTCCACAGCGTCCGGGGTGGAACTGAAAATTCTCAAAAAACTATACACTGAAGAAGATGCAGAGATCTACCTGGATTTGTCCATGCTCCTTGAATCTCCTGAGGACTTTGCAGCAAGGACAAACCGCCCGCCAAAAGAAACGGCTGAAAAACTTGAGGACATGGCCAGACGGGGACTGATTTTCCGCCATGCAAGTGAAGAAAAAAAACGGTATTCGGCCATCCCCTTTGTTATCGGCTCGTACGAATTCCAGCTGGGCCGAATGGACAAGGAACTGGCTGATCTGACCAATCAGTATATGGAAGAAGCGTATCTTAAAAATATGGGCAACAATATTTCACCGCTGAGGACCATCCCGGTGGGCAAATCCGTGGAGGTTGTCCATCAGGTTGCTGCCTGCGAGGATGCCAAAGCCATCGTCAACGGGAAAGATAAAATTGCCGTGGCCAACTGCATCTGCCGGACCCAGCAGAAACTCATCGGCAAAGGCTGTGGCAAACCCCTGGAGACCTGCATTTTGTTCGGCTCCCATGCAGACTACTATGTTGAAAACAAGATGGGCCGATATATCACCAGAGAAGAGGCCTGCCGGATTCTTGACCAGTGTGAAGCGGCCGGTCTGGTCAACCAGCCGGCAAACATGGTGAACCCTGGCGGCATGTGCAACTGCTGCAAGGACTGCTGCGGCGTCCTCCGGGCCCTGAACCTCCTGCCCAACCCGGGAGAGGTGGTCCATAACCGCTACTGGGCGGTGGTGGATCAGGACACCTGCATCAGCTGTGAGGAATGCCTGGACCGGTGCCAGATGGACGCCATCACAATCGAGGATACCGCCCATATTCAGCAGGAAAGGTGTATTGGGTGCGGCCTCTGTGTCACCACCTGTCCCGTGGAAGCGATACGTCTGGAAGAAAAACCCAAAGACATGCAGCTACCGCTACCTGCCAGCGGCCAGGAACTGATGGCCAAGACTGCGGAAATAAGAGGGACATCCCTGATTCCAATCAAGATGCAGCAGCAAGTCGCTGGTAAATAAGCGGGGATGACGATGATTGAGATGATGCTGCTGGGATTTCTCATGGATGGTGAGAAAACCGGATATGAAATAAAAAAATACATGGAAAACAGTACCGATTACTTTTTCAATACCGGTTTCAGCAGCATCTATCCCAAATTTAAAAAACTGGAACATCAGGGTTTTGTCCGGGTCAGCCAGACGATCAAAAACGGCAAACTCAAAAAGATCTATGCCCTGACTGACCATGGCCGCCGGGCCTTTCTTGACTGGCTGGCCAGGAAACCCGCCATAAGCCGTATCCGGGATGAAGCCCTGCTTAAAGTTTTCTTTTTTGATCATCTCAACAGAGAAGCCATAGACCATCAGCTTCAAGACTATGCCCAGGACCTCAAAAACCAGGTTCAGGCCTTAAAGGCCATCAAAGAGCGGTTTTCATCCCATGCCATTGACCCCTGGAAGATGGAAACCCTGGATTTCGGCATCCGGTATTATCATTTCCTGGAGCAGAATTTCAGGCAGATGCTCGACAAAAAGGACTGAAACGGCAGTTCCAAAATCTATGATGCTGGGTTGATCCCCCCATTAATAAAGGCGTTTACCTCTTTTCCCAGCTCTCAAGGCCCCCCACAATTCAAGAGCGTGCCTTTGACCTAAACAGTCCATAATAAACCCCAGGGCTGAAAGACTGATGCCTTGACGGGAATGGACAGTACCCGATATAGTGACAGACACATGACATTCACCGATACTAACTGCCACGGGCAGACCTTGTTTGCTCATAGGGGTGTAAAACTGAACTTCTGTCCTCCGATAACCGCTTCATACATAAAGCCGCCCTTAGTATGGACAAAAACAGCCATTCCTTTGGTGTACCCGATACTTTTATACGCCCCTTTCTCATCGGTTAAGCTTGCACCGGCAGTAGCCCCTTCAGTTCCTGCTTTTGCCTGAAGGCCAGCTGTAATTACCACCGCAGAAGCAGAAACATCAAATTCGAAGCTGCCGCTGGTGAACTCATCATATGCACGCTTGTCCTGCAGGAATACGATCTCAGAAAAAGCCTGTCCTCCAAGCTGAAAACCAATGCTGAGTTTAGCAAGAGAAACGGTGCCGGTGACTTTCCCTTTTTTATATACACGCCCTTTCCCGTAGGCGCCGCCAATACCCATACCGCCTTTTCCTATTGTTGGAAAAACAGCATAGCCATAGGCATTTTTAAAAAACGGGTCAGTGGCCGCAGATTTTTTGAACATGTGAATTGTGCCTGAATAATTATCGGCTGACACATTGTTTGAAAAACAAACAACAAAAAAAATTATCAGCAGATAAAACGCAGGTCTGGCAGATCTCATTTCAATTCTCCTTTTCAAGTTTTTTTAAAGACACTCCCTAAAAAACATAATTTATAGCCCCCCTCTTCCCTCTGAATTTTGAACTGGGTCGCCGCCTGGGCTTTCTCCTCCACCATAATATATCCAACTTCAAAGCAACTCAACAATTAACTTCAGCCTTGTAGAGCCTGCCCAATTATACTAAAATTGGAATTCAATGATAGTCTTATCACTCGATCATCAAGTTTTTATAAAAGGGTCGGTAAAAGCCCCCAACGGTTACCTGTAAGGAACACAACATGTTTTATTTTTTTGTCTTTACATGCCTTTTAAAAAAAGGGTAATGAATAGACCTGATAAAAACAAGATGGAGGTTTTTAATGGATTTCGGATTGGAATATGCGTCCATGGGTGATGCTGATTTTACGCCTAAATACAAGGCTGCCTGCTTCTGCAAAACAGTTAGATACGAGGTAAGCGCTGATCCCGTGGATGCAAAAATTTGTCACTGCATGACCTGCCAGAGACTACACGGTGCTCCTATGCAGTGGTCCGCCATATTCTACAAACACCAAGTGAGAATAACAGCAGGCTTGAATCACCTGGTGTTCTACAATGAGGAACAGGACAAACCAGAACGTATTTTACCCTGCAAAGTCAGATGTGGAAGGTATGGTACAAGAGTTATGGAGCATCAGGATGGTCTGCCCAATTGGTCTGGGCACAAAAGAGGATGGTAAAAATCACAGCCAAACAAAAATTAATGAATCAAACACCGGCAAAAGCATTTTCCCTTGTGGCGGCCATGTGTATGGCACAGGTCATTGGTATGCTTGGCGTGTTTGCCTTTCCCGCACTGCTCCCCGACTTTATCAATCTCTGGGGGCTTACCAACAGCGAGGCCGGATGGATCAGTGGTATATACTTTGGGGGATATTCCATTGCAGTCCCTGTTCTGACCAGTCTGACAGACCGCATTGATTCACGGAGAATCTACCTTGGCTCCTGTTTTGTATCCATGATTGCCAATATGGGGTTTGCCCTGTTCAGCCAGGGGTTCTGGACCGCTCTCATTTTCAGGGGATTGTGTGGCATCGGCCTTGCCGGTACCTTTATTCCGGGCTTAAAAGCCCTCATTGACCGCCTTGACACTCGGTTTCTGCCACGGGCAGTTTCTTTTTATACGGCCTGTTTCGGGCTGGGCATGAGTATTTCTTTTTATTACGCCGGGGTCATCTCAAAATGGTTGGGATGGAAACCTGTTTTTTTAATTGCCGGCGCTTGTTCCGGTTTTGTACTGCTGCTGTGTCTGTTGATTCTGGTTCCAAAGCCCATTGAGAAAACCGAGGGCTTATCACAGGGCATCCTAAGTACCCTGGATTTCAGACCCGTGTGGCAGAATTCCCTGGCAAGAACCTATATCATCGCTTATATGTGCCACATGTGGGAAATGTTTGCTGCCCGGTCCTGGATGGTGGCATTCCTCGCTTTTTCAATGACAATTCAAACAGGCCGGTCCTCCTTAATGGCCCCCACCACGGTTATGGCTGTGGCTGGAATATTCGGTATGTTTGCCAGTATCTTGTTTGGTGAATGTGCCGTTAAATTCGGCCGTCGCAGGATCGTATCTGCTGTAATGACAGTTTCAGGCCTGATCGGCTTGAGTCTTGGATTCCTTGTAAATCTCCCTTTTCCAGCCCTTGTCTGCCTCTGCATCTGCTACACTGTTTTTTTCCAGGGAGACTCTGCAGCCATCCATGCCGGTGTTATCACTGCAGCCGATCCAGACCGGCAGGGCGCTACCATGGCGCTTCAATCCCTGGCTGGATTTGCAGCGGCATCAATTTCCCCTATTGCTGTGGGCCTTGTCCTGGATATAACGGGAGGCGGGACGAGCCGTTTCTCATGGGGAATGACGTTTGGAACCATGGGGATTACAGCTTTTTTAGGGTTGTTTCTGCTTATTCGTCCAAGGGCCGGGTGCGCCACCTGTTGTGAAGCCAGAACCACTGATCCGGATATTTTCTCACATAGGACTCGATAAGGGAATGGTACTGCCGGGTGTTCTCAAAAATATCTTTGGCATGATCACCTGTTTTAATCAGGGGAAGTTCCGGCAGAATTTCAAGGGTGTATGTGTTGTTTTCTTTGAAAAAAAACACAGGAACAACCGGGGCGCCGGTAGACAATGCCAGTTTTGCCGGTCCACTGGCAGCTGATGCCTTTCTGCCCATAAAATCAACAAAAACCGCCTGGTGCCGCTTCCTTGTGTTCTGATCCACAATAAGCCCGGCAATCCCCCCGTCGGCAAGACATCTGCGGATCTGGTCAAGGGCATTGTGCAGGGGCAGCATGGTACACCCGGTGTCATTTCTCCTGTCGGTTATGTACCTGTCAAAGGGCGGGTATTCAATGGTTTTATATACCACAGAAAAGGGAAATCCTGAGATTACGGCAATGGACGTGGCAAGCTCCCAGTTGCCCAGATGGGCTGAAAAACAGATCACGCCCTTTTCTTTTGCATAGGCCTGGTTTAAGTTGTCAAGGCCCCTGACATTCATCATAAAAGCAGCCTTTTCAGGACCGATCCGGTAAAACCTGGCATGTTCAAATACCATGGCAGCTGTATTGTTAAATACATTCCTTGCGATGCGTTTGATCTCCTGTTGACTCTTTTCTTTTGCAAACGCATGGTTAAGATTATCCAGACAGAGATGTCTGTGTTTTCTGTCAAGGGCAAACCAGACCGATCCAAGGATTCTGCCAAGACATCGGCCCGTTGAACTGGAAAATCTCCCGATCAAATCCATAAAACCGGAAAGACTGCGGTATACAAAATTATCAATGGGTGTCATTCACTGCCCCGCTGGAATGAATTTTATGTTTAATAAAGGTTTCAAACACGTCTTCCTGCCCTTTTTTAAATATCAGTTGAACCCCTGTAACGGCAATAACGGCTGTAAAAAAGGAGGAATCTTTAATTTTTACATAATCCTTCTGTGTGGTTACAATAAAATCTGCCTTTGATTTTCTAAAGGCATTTTCAATGTCTTCTAAATCGCTCTGTTTATACCAGAAATGGTCAGGATACTCAAGGAAACCGGCCGTCTTAATACCCAGCTTTTCAGACCCTCTCCTGAAATCCTCATTATTGGCAATCCCTGAAAAAAGAAAGCCTGTACCTGTCCTGATATTTTTTAAAAACTCATTTTTTTCTTTTTCATCCATTTGTCTGCCGTCGGCATTGATCACCATGGAAATATACGGTGCATGACAGGTTTCAAAAAAGGGGGCTCCTGCCCTGTCTGGACGTACAGACTCAAGGGAAGGGGGACGTCCATGGCACCGGGTAAAAACAACTGCATGACTTCGCTTAACAGCAGACACAGGTTCTCTCAATCTGCCCCGGGGGAGAAGCGCACCATTGCCAAAGGGGGATGTGCAGTCAAGGAGGATCAGATTCAAATCCCTGAAAAGAGAGAGATGCTGAAACGCATCATCTAAAATAATAATATCAGGGTTGAAACGCGCTGCAGCGGTTATGGCGGCTTTATACCGATTGCTTCCCACCACAACCGGAATATTGAGAAGACTTGCTGTCAGAAAGGGTTCATCCCCGGAATCTTTTGGAGAACAGAGAATCTGTCTGCCGTCACTGACAATGCCCCCGTTTTTTTCAAACCGCCCTTTGTAGCCCCTGCTGACCACAACCGGACGATAACCCATTTTTTTCACAAGATCTGCGACATAAAGGGTCATGGGGGTTTTACCGGTTCCCCCGGCTGTTATATTTCCAATGGAGACAACAACGCAGGGGACTTTTCTGGAAGGTAGAATATGAAACCGGTAAAGGAGTGTCCGGCATCTGACGCAAAAGGCATACAATATTGAAATCATCAGCAGAACAGTTTCAAAGGAAAAAAAAGGAGCTGAGTGAACCGGGGTATCCATAGCCTGATTTATTCTTTTTTCCGCTTTTTTTATACAAGAATCAAGCATCGGCCGTTACCAGAAAGAGAACGCTGAATATGACAAAAAAAATATTGGCCGTCCAGGCACTTAAAACTGCCGGCATAACCCCGCCATACCCCAGGGAAGTAGAAAAGCTGTACATGACCCAGTAAAAAAATGAAACACCAATGCCAAGGGCAATGCCAAGGGGCATGCTCTCTTTTACAAAGGGCCGTATGCCGATGGCCGATCCGGTCAGCGCCATGATCAGGCAGATCAGAGGAAAGGCCATTCTGCCGTGATAGTCCACACGGTAAGTAGTGGCGTCATACCCTTCTTTTTCAACCTTTCTGATATATGCGGCCAGTTCTGTCACACTCATCTGATCCGAGCGTTTGGCAATGGTTTGTAGATCTTCAGGCATAATATCCATAAAAAAAGATTTCTCATCAAGGGTGTTCACCTGTACGTCTTCATTTTTATCTGAAAAATTCTGTTCAAGCACATTGATTAAATGCCATTTCCCATTTCTGAAAACCCCTTTTTCCGCATCCACCCGTTTATCCATCCGGGTTCCCCTGTCAGATTCATCAAAAAAAGTAATGGAAATACCAGAAATCGTGTTATCTCCGGGATTAAAAAAATTAATGTGGGCGATTTTATTGTCACCCCTTATCCATATATCCTCTTTTGCCGTGTATATGTGCTTATTCTTTTTAATCTCCGCGTACTTTATATAATTGGCCTTTGCCATGGTAAACGGCACCACGGTTTCACCCAGAAGAATCATAAATGCGGCCAGAAAAAAACCGGCTGCAGCCGCTGGTATAACAAGATAATAAAGGCTTATCCCGCTGCTTTTCACAGCCAGCAGTTCATTGTTTCTGTTCATCAGACCAAAGGTGACAATAACAGCCAGAACAACCCCTGCCGGAGTTAACTGAACAAACATGAACGGGGTTTTTAACAGCACATACCCCAGTGCATATAAGAGAGACACCTCTGATTCCAGAAAATTGTCCATCCTGGAAAAATAGTCCACAGCAATAAAAATGACCATCACAACCAGCTGGACAATTAAAAAATACCGGATAAAAATCTTCAGCCAGTATTTATGAAGAATGGACAATCTATACATCCCTTAGCCCATCTGAGTCATATCTGCCGGTGACTGTCATGACAATAGTGAATTTTCCTGCATCAGTAAACCAGGACAGGAACGTATCAGGCATTATGCCTCCTGGACAAAAAACCATGGACAACAGCTGCGGTTTTTTCAAAAATGTCAAAAAAATGAACCGATTTTTCACGGGCCGTACGCACCAGCAGGACGAGACCTGCAGCTCCCATTACTGCATTGGGAAACCACAGGCATATAAAAGGGGGTAAAAGCCCTGATTCTCCAACAGATAACCCGGCTGCCAGCAGCAGATAATAAAAAATAAAAAACACCATGCCAAGACCAAACCCTGAAGACCTGTGCGAAGAAGCTGACTGAAGTCCAAGGGAAAAGGCCAGAAACCCCAGAAAAAGGCAGGCAAAGGGAATTGAAATTTTTTCATGAAGGGTCATTTTGGCACTGCGGATCGCCCCGGGTCTGTTTGGGTTGTTTTTTATAAAGGCAGTCAGCTCGGCCATGGTCATCTCGTCAATATCCTTATCCATATTTCCTGATTTCTTCATGGAACTTCCAAGGTCAAGGTTGATATCATAGCTCTTGAAATCAATACTGTTCACCGCCCTGGTCTTTAAATTCACCTGATTGACCCTGCCGTCAAACAAACGCAGGGTATACAGCATGTTTTCC
>JAWOEJ010000073.1:0-12262 GCA_046482845.1 Desulfobacteraceae bacterium
GCAGAAAAAAGTGGGCCGAGCGAATGTCGCCGAAATAACTCCGGGTTTCACGGGCCTGAATGAATATGAGGGCACCCAGGAGGAGGGAGACAAACAGGACCCGGATCAACATCAGGATCTGAAGGCGCCTGGAAAGTTCCGGCGGCGGGGTTTTGGATACATGAAAGCCTTCAGCCATCAGTACTCAGCTAACAGCTAACAGCTAAAAGCTAACAGCTTTCATGCTTTGTTGTGCCTGTCAAGGCATGGCCGTTGTATTGATTTTGACGTTTAATCTGAAATCATACATTTTCAGATTGAATCTGTAAAATCGATAATTTGAATGCATTACTGACAAACCATAGATTTTTTCAATATTTGTTGGACATCTTTTGCTTAATGAGAGACATCGTTAATCCCAAAGGCAGAGGGCTTCAGCAGACAATTGATTTGCGCGGAGGGCTAAGGAAAACAGCGACCGACTGAATTTCGCTGTACAATTATACGGCGGGTGCACTGACAATCAGGTTGATGCGTCCTGGTACAAATACGTGGAAGTGATTGCGGACGAGAGGAAACAATACTGACCTTATCTTTTCCACGCCCCGCTGGTGGACTCCGGGAAAACAAGAAACCTGCGGCCTGCAAAATTAAAAAAAAGCCCAATACCGGTGGCCGCAAGCTTTGCCATCCAGGGCGGCAGGGAAACAGACAGGAAAAAAGTGGTTAAGCCACTGTCAAGCAGACAGACCAGCACCACCAGAACGGCAAACAGAAAAATTTCCATGGTGCTTTTCCATTTGACCTGATGCCTGAACATTAGTTTTATGCACAGAAAATAATTCACTGCCGCAGCAATGATAAAAGCTGCAGGTGCAGCTGTCAGGGCTGACATTTTAAAGAAATGAAACAAAAGAAGAAAAACAAGAAGATTGACCGCAGCTGCCGTGCCTCCGATGAACAAATAGAAAAAAAACTGAACCGGCAGTGGGGCATGGGAGGCATTATACCTGAATATACAGTACAGGGCCCGTAAACCGTCCCTCACCCCGATTTTTTTTCCTTCGCTGTAGGTCCGCCCGTGATATGAAATTCCGCTTTCAAAAATTCTAAGTCTCATATGGGCAATTTTAGCGACAATTTCAGGCTCAAACCCGAACCTGTTCTCTTCAATCTCAAAGGATTGAATCACCTCCCTTTTAAACACCTTGTAACAGGTCTCCATATCCGTCAGATTCAGATCTGTAAATGCATTGGAAAGAAAGGTCAGAAACCGGTTGCCCATGTAATGCCAGAAATAAAGGACCCGGTGCATTTCACCGGACACAAATCTTGAGCCAAAAACCACATCTGCCTCCTGATTGAAAATGGGCTGAATCAGTTTTTTCAGATCAGTGTTCAATTTCAGCAGGCACAACAAAAAATAAAACAAAAAGGCAAAGCCGCAACACCTGTTCCCGGCGGCGCCCCTGCAAAACCAGAAGCGTGCAAAGGGGTTTTCCGCGAACAAAATCTCTTTTTATAAATCAATTTGCTGGAAATATCAAGGATGATCCCGTTGATCATTAGACAGGAATTTATCAAACCGCTTCCCAGAGTGATCTGTATTTAACCCCGGTTTAATTGTTTCATATAACCCACATGTCCTGGCAGACACAACAAAGCATGAAAGCTGTTAGCTGAGTACTGATGGCTGACGGCTGATGGCTTTCATATAAACCTGTTTACACAAAGCCCGGGTCAATCCTTTAGATGACGGTAAAGGGTCCTCCGGCTGATTCCGAGAACCGCTGCTGCCCTGCGTTTGTTTCCATCTGCTTTTTTAAGAACAAAATCAATATATTGTTTTTCAATCTCCTGAAGCGTCGGTAATATACCATGTTCCCTGACCAGGGCGTTCATTGTTTTGGGGGCGATTTCCGGCCCTTTAGCAGTTACATTGCCATACTGTCGTATCCGCGTAGGCAGATGCTCCGCCCCGATATGCCTGCCGTGGCAGAAAGTAACCGCCCTTTCTATGATATTCTGAAGCTCTCTGACATTACCGGGAAATGCATATTTCATTAACTGTTCCATGGCCTCAGAGGTCAGTCCCTTTATTTCCTTTCCTGCCTGAAGACTGTAGCGGTTGAGGAAATGGGCCGCCAGCAGGGAAATGTCCTCCCGGCGTTCCCTTAAGGGGGGAATTGTAACACTGAATGTCTCCAGGCGGTAAAACAGATCCTGTCTGAATGCGCCGGAATCGATCAGGCAGTCCAGGGGCTGATTGGTGGCACAGATGACCCGGACATCAACTTTCTGCTCTGTGTTGCTCCCCACAGGCCGGAAAACTCCGTTCTGGAGCACTCGCAGCAGCTTGGGCTGGAGGCTGGACGGCATTTCTCCGATTTCATCCAGAAACAAAGAACCCCCGTGGGTCTGCTGAAAAAGTCCCTGTCGGTTTTTTGCAGCTCCAGTGAAAGCGCCTTCTTTATGGCCGAAAAACTCACTCTCCAAAAGCTCGGCCGGTATGCCCGCGCAATTAACGGCCAGGAACATAGCATTGTGCCGGGAGCTTAAATCATGCACTGCACGGGCCACCAATTCCTTGCCTGTGCCGCTTTCTCCCTGTATCAGTACAGATCCATGGGCTGCGGCTATTTCCCTGATCTGGTCAAACATAATACGCATTTTACGGGTATTTCCGATCATGCCCTGAAAACCGTCCCCGGCCATGAGATTTCTGAATCTTTGTACCTCCTTCTGCAGCTGCCGGTGATGAAGAATACGTTTTACACTCAGGCGGAAATGCTCAAGGTCCAAAGGTTTGGCCAGAAAATCATCCGCGCCGGATTTTAAAGCGTCCACTGCCTGGGCAATGCTGCCGAAAGCTGTGATGATTAAAAAACCCGGCTGATCATAAAGGGCTTTTACCCATTCCAGCAAGGTCATGCCGTCAGCACCGGGCAGTTTCAGATCAGAAACCACCAGATCCGGTTCCCATGACTTTAAAAGGCCTTCAGCCGCTTCCGCGGAAGATGCGGTCATTACAGGATAACCGGCCTCATCCAGCTCTTCATAGAGCAGTTCTGCCAGCCCCTGGTCATCTTCCACCAAAAGAATTCTCTGTTTTTTATTTGCAAATGGCTCAGACAATGCATTTTCAGACATAATTTCCTCCCTGTTCCGGCTCACGGGCTGTTGATTGCGGCGGCAGCGTGATTCGAAAACCCGCTCCCCCGGTTTCTGCATCAAACACCCCAATGGTTCCATTATGCTCACTGATGATCCCATGCACCACTGAAAGTCCCATGCCCGTGTTTTCAGGTGTTTTATGGGTAGTGAAAAACGGTTCAAAAATTCTTGGTTTAATGTCATCGGCAATACCGGTACCATTATCCGTGACCGTGAAAACGACTTCACCCCGGGACGAGAGTTCCCAGGAAAGACGTATTTCTGTTGCTTCTCCGGATTGAACGGAATTTCTCATCAGATTGATCAGGGCCTGCTCAAAGCGCAATGGGTCAACATAGAGAAAAGGCGCAGGTTCAGAGCCTTCAAAAATGAGCTGCACACTGCCGCCCATTTCTTTTTTAAAATTGGAAACAGCAGAACCGGCCGGCCGATGGGCCTGAATCCACCGCTTTTGCCGCATGGTCCCTTTGCCGAAATCCAGAAGCTGCCGGACAATGTTATCCATGCGCCGGACCTGATTGCGGATATCCTTCAATGTCTTTTTATGGGTGCTGGTGATGCCCTTGTCCCGCAGACAGCGTTGTGCTTTTCCGTCAATAAGGGACAAGGGTCCTCCCAGTTCATGGGCTACCCCGGCGGCCAGTTGCCCAATGGCAGCCATTTTCTCACTTTGCCGCAGTTTTGCTTCCAGGGCCTGCTGGGTTTTTCGTCTTTTGGAAATTTCCTTTTCAGAATGATAAAGACTGTCCAGCATGGTGTTCAGGGACTTTGCCAGGGAGGTGATTTCCCTGGGACCGGTTTCCCGGGCACGGTGAAGCCGTTTCCCGCGCCGCACCTGGGCCATGGTGTTTGTCAGGGCCTCAAAATAGCGGCCGGCGGAATGATGAAAACCAAGCAGAACAAAAACAGCGGTTAAAACGCCTGCACCGGCAATTATACCGGCAACCCGAATCCTGAGCCGGTGGATATAATTTTCAAAATCACTTTTTTTGCGGATGATCTGAAGCAGTCCAATGCTTTTCCCGGCTGTGTCGAACAAGGGTACAAAATAGGAATACACCCGGCGGCCCTGTATTTTTTCATACTGACCGGTGAGTTCTCCGTCCTTTGTGACATTCAGAAAATCGGAATGATGGATGTCGGGCTCAACCGCACCGACCGAGGCAATACGCTCTCCCTCTGCGTCAAAAACATATGCACCATAGACCCGTCCAATATGAAACACAGATTTAAGGGTCTGGCTGAGGCTGCCGAAGCGTTCCTTTTCAAGGCTGTAACTTACCGGCAGCCGGATTGCCCTGGCCACAAGCTGGACATCTTCCTGCATTCTTTCCTCCACAATATGTTCCAGCATGTTTAATCCGATATAAGCCCCACCAATCATGGCGGCCAGCAGAGGTGCAATCACATTGATGATCAGAACCGACCGCAGGCTCAATCGTTTAAAAATTCGATTTTTCAAAAACAAACCTCCTTTGACATTATTGCACATGTGCTATTTTGACACATGTTCTCTGGTTTTAAAAGAACCAATTGGTTAATTTTAAAATACAATAAAATCAATTGGTTAAAAGTTTTTTGGGGTTTGAGTCAAGTTTGGCATAAACACTGCAGTCTATAAAAACCAATCAGGCAATCAGCATATTGCCATTTTATAATAATGTTTTTTTAATTAAAACTTAAAAGGAGATTTAAAATGAGTACTGAAACTAAAAGCAAGATAATGACGTCCTGGAAATCTTTTATTTTTATCATCTCTGCCTGTTTTCTGAAATCTTTTGTTTTTATCCTCACTGCCTGTCTTCTGTTGGCTGCACCCCAGGTTAAGGCCCAGGACGGTGGTCAGCAGGAAAAACAAAAGGGATATCAGTTCCAGCAGAAGCAGGATTATGACTTCAGCAACAATGAACTTGAGAAATTCGCTACAGCGTTTGATGAAATACGCCAGATCAGGAGTGAATATTCCCAGGTTATCAGTGAAGTAAAAGATGCTGAAAAAGCTCAGAAACTTCAGAGCCGGTACACACAGAAGATGGTTAAAACCATCGAAGAAAAAGGCCTTGATGTGAAACTGTACAATAAGATCAGCATGGCAATGCAGCAGGATCCGAAAATCCGGGAAAAAGTAGAAAAATTGAGCCAATAAAGGCGTTATGAAAGTTTTTGGTAAAACTTGATGATCAAGTCTTTTAACAAAGAAGAGGGCTTAAAAGACAAGACATATAAAAGGTTTTATTCCCTTTAGAAGCCCAATATCCATGCAGGGTCATTAACATGATCCTGCATGGACGGCTGCCCGGTCAAAAATTCAGGTGATTTACTTTTGATTATTGATGAAAAGATCTCTAAAATAAGCAATGGTTTTTTTCAATCCCTTTTCAAGACCGACAAAGGGCTCCCATGAGAGTTCCTGTTTTGCAAGACCGATATCGGGTTTTCTTTTCATGGGATCATCAGAGGGAAGTTCCTTTAACATGATTTTTGATCTGGAACCTGACAATTCAATGATTTTTTCTGCAAGCTGATACACGGTTATTTCTTCGGGATTGCCCAGATTGACCGGGCCTGTAAACTCATCAGAAGACCCCATGAGCTTGATCAGGCCGGATATCAAATCATCCACATAACAGAAAGACCGTGTCTGACTGCCGGTGCCGTAAACCGTTAAAGGCTCATCCCGCAGGGCCTGGATGATAAAATTGGAAACCACCCTGCCGTCAAAAGGATGCATCCTTGGACCATAGGTGTTGAAAATCCTGGCAATTTTTACATTAAAACTGTGCTGTCTGTGATAATCAAAAAACAGGGTTTCCGCACATCGTTTCCCTTCATCATAACAGGATCTTATCCCTGTTGGATTCACCCTTCCCCAGTAGTGTTCCGGCTGGGGATGGACTTCAGGGTCTCCGTAGACTTCACTGGTGGACGCCTGGAGAATCTTTGCCTTGACCCGTTTGGCCAGGCCCAGCATATTAATGGCCCCGTGAATACAAGTCTTTGTGGTCTGCACAGGATCTCTCTGATAATGAACCGGCGAGGCTGGACAGGCAAGATTGTATATTTCATCAACTTCTATATACAAAGGAAAGGTGATGTCGTGGCGTAAAAACTCAAATCTTGGATGGTTTAAAAGATGGGCAATGTTCTGCTTTGAACTGGTAAAACAATTATCCACGCAGATCACCTCATTGTTTTCCTTTATCAGTTCATCACAGAGATGTGACCCGAGAAAACCGCAACCGCCTGTTACACAGATTCTTTTCATATTGTACATTCTATTTCCTTAAACCAGATATTAACAAAAAACTGGATCATCGATCATTACCAGAAAGTTCTTCAGAATCTAATCAATAAAGCTGCCCGCAATTCTAAATCAAAATATACCTTCGAGTATGCCTGTATCCGAGTATTAGGCGCTACATTTCAGTATGAGGTGTTATCGAGATTATGGGCAAGGCCATTGCTCTCCAAAAACTTGATCATTTCCTGATAGAACTCTGCATACCGAGAAGGAAAAGCGGAAAAAATATCGGCGGTCAACAAGTGATCAACAGCTTTGATGAGATCCACCTCAGTCACTTTTTCACCATCTTCAGCGTAAATACAAGGCAATGAATATGCTTCGCAAAATGACCTGACCCGAGAACAATTGGCAAAAAATACCGTAGGTTTACCATGGGCCAAATGAAGCATATTACCGTGCAGACGCCATCCGATAGTCCCGTAAGTATTTTCGACTAGGCTTAGATAGGGCTCTATGTTGAAGTCATAAAGAACCTCGGGACCTGCTTTTAAAAATGGAAAACGACGTCTAGCACAATACAAATCGTTTTTTTTCTGAGCGGCAATGATTGGTTTTTTTTTCTGTTTTCGTAATTCGTTCAAGATTATCTGGATATTGGAATCCTGACCTTTACGGGCTGTGACTACAACATTCTTAGAATTTTTTTTCTGAAGTTCCCACGAGGGTTTCAAACTTCGATATAGCGTGGGGCAGCCTGTCATTCGGACATTACTGATACCAGCCTTTTTAACCATCTTAAAGGTTTTTGGATCGCGTACACTTGCTTCTGTACATTGGCTGTGAATCTGTTGAAGAAGGATAAGTGATTCTTTGTCAAAATCATCGTTTGCGTTTCGATGAACAGTAGCCCCAACACCAAAGGGAATAAATGGAACTTTTATTCTTTTAAGATCATCAACAGTGATCATCCAACGATTTGCCTTGGTTATATGTTGGTACCATAAATTGGTTCCCACAATGATAGCAGCATCACATTGGTTTATTTGATCAATCTGTCTAGAACATAGCGGTTTACGACAATCGATATCGATGCTGCGTTCAGGATCATAATTAATAATACTTTTAACACTGTCTTCAATAAATAAATCGCCGACGTTTTTTGTGGACAACCTAGGATTAATGAAAGTAATAGCTAATTGACTCATTATTTGAAAACCCTTTGCAATTTTTTTTTAAATAAATAAAGCAGTGTAACTCACATTTCGCTTGTTGTATACAAGTTTTTTCTTTTTTAAAAATGGCTGATTTTTAGTGTATACAAGATTAAAATGCAATAATCATAATTATAGTTCGTCGCAAATGAATTGATACTAATTTTTTGATTCTAATTTATCCATTTTTATATTTGCCAACCAAAATTCATCATCTTTTTTTCACTTTTTTAAAGATACCCTCACCAAAGAGAGTGAAGTCCTTCACTGGAAACTCCTGATTCTCCCTAAGCAAAAATCAATTAAGTTCCAGTGACGTAAGTCTGGAAATTACATGCGAGATTCTAAACCTGAAAATTCGTTAATGGCTTTTATACCAGCGAACCAAACAAATGCGCTATTTCAGGCAGGTTCGTCCAGTTTTTCTTGAACTGCTTTATATCTTTGCGGCGGGCCCGAACAAAACGGATCTTGTTTTTTTGGACAGCCATACTGTCAAAATCGATCAGCAACGCCCTGCCGTCATGAATCATAATATTGGATGCCTTCATGTCTCCATGGCTAACCCGCAAATCGGCCAGCCGGTCAAAAAGATGAAGTATATTTTGAGACGTCTCCTTCTTATCCTTAGACAAGACCCCTTTAAAATAATCTTCGGCGCTCATGCCCTCTATATATTCACATATAAGGTAAGCCCGATTTCGGAATGGACCCCAACGAATCTCTTTCATGGCAATAGGCCGGGGTGTTCTGATCCCGTATTCCAAAAGCAGGTGGGCCCAAAACCAGGAGCGGTTTCCCCTGCTCTTTTTAAAGGCAAGTCTCAACCCATGGACAAAATTTTTCACATTGTAGCGTTTTACCACAATATCCTGGTCATCCACCTTGAATCGAACCACGCTAGTGCTGTTTCCACTATTTAACAAGAGGGTACCCGGAACATCAAAGGCAACATCCGGATCTTTCAAAAAATCCTCCATGGCCGGTGTGTAATGAACTCGTTTGCAGAGAGTGTACTCAAAGAACGTTTTTCTGCAAACCGTTTCTGTGGACTCACGGTAAATTTTTTTAAGATACCTGCTAATCCGAACCTTTTGCCTTACCCGTATCTGCTCCTCAAGAATTTTGGGCAGCTGATTCATATCTTTGAAATTCCGAGCGGCACAATAGCAGGCAACAAGGTCCTGATACAGTTTCCTGTCTCTCAGGCCAAGTTGAGCAAAAATTACCGCGAGGTTTTTCAAGCTATCATTTTTTTTAAGGGGGGCATCCTGGAATATCTCTTCAATGGCAGCTCCATCCAAAGCGTATAGATCATCGTGTTTGACAAGAAAATTGTCAAGGTGTAGGTCATTATGGCGCAGACCGGCACCGTGCAACCTGGCAAGCAAAACCATTAGTTTTTCCAGATACGCCCGACACTTAACCGTATCCCCGGCCGCCTGGAGAATTGTCCCCAAATTTTCAGACGGATAAATATAATCCAAAATCACAGCCTGGGCCCGACAGTCTACGACTGGACCGAACCAGACGATCTCGGCTGTGGGAATTTCCGCCTTTTTGAAAAGCCGATTTCCTTCCACCTCCCTATACACATGTTTCTGGTTCATAAACCGCTTGTAAAAAAGTTTTACCACCACAGTTTCCCCTTGCCACTGACCCAGCAGGACAGCACGCTTTCCCGGAACAAGCCGCAACAATTGCCTACAATCCAGCCTTTCCCCATCCTTCAGGGTTAAATCAAACGGCGGCGAGAACCTTTTACCGGCAATAGCAAGAGTACGTTCTTTATTATCCATAACGATTACAAGATATCAGGTGGAGTTTTCTTGAATTCTTTCCTGTAAAGATTGACCGCCCTCCACTTAACAAGCCACCAAAAAAACCTGTTTTTATAGATAGATTTTTGCGGGGTGGTGTTGTGATAGATACCTGCAAACATGAGCAAATCCTCCTTGGTCAACCCGATATCCAAGCTTGAAAACAGAAGAGCTGACAAATCCTTAGCACGCCATCTCAGGGGTGTTTTCGATCGAATCTGAACCCTGTGCAAATCAATGAGATAAAGTTTAAGATTTTCCTGAGCAACAGCATCTATACCATTGGCAATGTCCAACAAAAAATGGCAGATGTAAAAATCTCGATGATTCAGCCCATTTTCATGGAGAGTCCGGGCAATGGTGGCCACCTTAGCAATGAGGGCCCTTTTCAATTCCTGTGAAGGGGGAAATACGCCCCAATCTCTGCAAAATTCTTCAAGACTGATGGTATCCTTTAGTTCATGGGTCACAACAAAAGAATTGATTCCTGCTGGATTCCAACCCAATTTACCATATCCAACAAGGCGCATGGTATTGATACCTATGCTTTCCAGCTTTTTGATAGCTTGCCACTCATTCCGGGCACTCAGGACGGGGGGTGTGCGAAACTGAATAAAATTTTTAATTATTTTTTTCCACCCGACACCTGTATGGAATTTACCAAAGTAGTACTTGTCATCAAACTTGAAACGAACAGTTCTTCTGCCGGAGCATTCCCTAAAGGTCGATCCTTCAACTCCAAAAAACCTTTTGAACCCCTCTTTTTCAATATTCCAATATTCTTTCCACACTTTTGGCAAAACAATCATAACGCAACCTTTTCGATAAAATCTGAAACCTTTTGATTTCGGCTAAAAATATCTGTATGCTCAATATAATTTTTACAATTATCACGCCACACATTCCGCAGGTCCGAGGTGAGCATAAAAAGAAGCGCCCTGTTTAGTTCATCCTGATCAAAGGGAGAGCCCACCACCTGCCCCCCGTCAGCCCGTGTAACGTGGAAACTATATCCACAGATATCCGTTGTAAGGACGGGGACATTGGAGGCCATTGCCTCGACAATTACCGTGCCGGTATTCTCGAAGTAGGCCGGATGCATCAGAAAATCAGAGGCCATTAGCAGCTGGGGCACATCATCCCGGGCACCAATAAACCGGACTCGATCCCGAACCTTCATCTGATTTGCCAGACGTCTGAATTGCCGAGGATTATCCTTGCCCACTACAACCAGTAAGGTTTCACTCAAAATTTCAGGTGGCAGTGCTGACAATGCACGAATTGCCCGAGCAACCCCTTTTATCTTGAAATTGGTACACACCATTAACAAAACTGTCTTATCTTTACCGATCTCAAGCTCTTCCCGCTTTTGGGTACTAATGGTATACGCATCAGAAGAAGGCATGCAGGCCCGGGAAATACCAGGCGGCATCAGGTGAAACCTCTGGTTATCCGTACCGTAATAGTCCATATAGAAATCTTTCTCCTTTTCAGTCAAAAGAAGTATCTCCGTCTTAGCCCCTTTGTGGAACACAGCATGCTCCAGGGCCATCATGGTGCGATACCGGGGGGTATACCGGTGTAGCCTGCTTCGTTCAAACATCTTGGCGGCATATGAGCCATCGGCACAATAGTAGACATCCAACCCGGGCATCTTGTTAAATCCCACCAGGACATCGTAGTTTTCCACCTTGATATGCCCATGCACCAATTGGGCAAAAGAATTATACCGCGCGTGGTTGGTCACGCCGACTGCTGGCAGAAGGATAATTTCCATTCCTTCAGGTTTTTCCCCTTCCCATGAAAGGGTGTAAGTAACCACCTTGTGTCCCCGGGCCATGCATTCCTTAGCAATGCCCATAAAATCATTTTGCAATCCACCAAAGGGAAAATATTTAAACAGACAAAAGGCAAGTTTCAATTGTTTATTCATTTCCATAGTATCCTGACATATGTATCGATCATCTCTTGGACATTAGAAGAAATGATCCACCCGGTGAATCAACGCTTAAACCTACCCCAAAAAGCGGGGGCATTCATCAATTTCATCCGGGGTATTTTTTTTAATCTGAAGTTCCTCTAAGATCACCTCTTTTTGTTTCTGTTTCAGTTCCATCTCAATTATAAATAGTCATGACAATTATTGGCGAATGCCAAGTTACGTGTTTTACTCATATCATTTCGATCGTGACTGTTCAATAGCTTTTATCAAGAAAAAAAGGTATAACTCGGTTATCAAGTTTTTATGGAAGGATCTATTAAGAGCCCCCAGCGGTTGCCTGTCAGGAACATTGAGAACCAAAGGAGATCAGACTTTTTCCCTGCCAGGCGTTAAGAAAATCAAGCTGTTTGAGGACCAGTGGCCGCAGGTCGCCGATTTTTAGCCTGGCAGGGAAAAAGTCCTCCGTCGGTCGCTGTTCTGACAGGCAACCGCTGAGGGCGGCGGTATTCAAAAAACTTGATGATCGAGTATAAGGAAGTTCATCCAAGGCCGTTGATGTAACATAAAATCAGATGGATTTGAAAAAATTGAATGGATGTCTGCTGATGGGGATGGGTATGCGGATTTTATCGATAATTAAACGGGAAAAATACTTGAGGTTGAGCGGCAACCAAATCAAGCGCTTCTTCAATCTCAATGGGACCTGCAAGTGCTTTAAAATGGGATTTGTTGATATTATGGGAGGTTTGAATTTTTCCCAGAACGTTCAAACCGATTTGCACCAGATCCCTGTCCATTCGCCCCATCGCGTGTATCCTGGACAGGGGCAGAAGTGTCATGGCGTTTATGGTTTCAGCCCCATACCGGCAGAGGGTGATGCTTTTTATAAATT
>JAWOEJ010000110.1:0-17083 GCA_046482845.1 Desulfobacteraceae bacterium
CTGACCACTTATCTCGGATTGTTATCATCATAACCGCCTTTTCGCGACCCAACCAGAAAGTAGCTCCATGTGTTTTTGTATGTCAGGCAACCACTAGGGGCGGCGGTATTCAAAAAACTTGATGACCGAGTATACACTAGAACAGGAAAAGAAGGGCAGACAGAAAAATCACTGCCAGGCAGATAACGCGCTCATGTCCGGACGGATAGAATTCAGGATCTGTCCGCTGTTGTGAGTAGGATCTGGATGCCATGGCCGCAGCCAGCTGATCTGCTGATAAAAAGGTTCTTTTTAAGAGGGGAACAGCAAGGCGGACAGCTCTTTTTACAGGATTTTTTTCAAGGTCGGCGCATCTTGCCCTGTGGGCATCTTTTATTTTTTCTGCCTGCTGGAGAATAAGCGGCAGAAACCGCAGAAAAAGCATTATCATAACAGCTGCCTGCTTTTCAGGAATAAACGGCACAGGCTTTAAAAACCATTCCACCCCGCTTTTAACCGAAGACGGTTTTGTTGTGCTGGCAAAAATAATACCCATCAGCATTATGGTAAAAAACCGGGTACATATCAGCCCGCCTTTTTTCAGTCCCTGAATGGACACCTCTGTATTTAAAAAAACAACCAGCGGGTCTCCAGGCGTTGTCAGCGCCCTTGCCGCCATTACAAAGAAAAGCAGTACAAAAAAGTATTTAAGCTCCATAAGCAGTCTGCCTGATTGTTTCCCTTCCCCCCTGATAATCAGAAAAAGGATACAGATCATTATGATTAAAGGGAAAAAACCGGCCTTTAAAGTGGCAACACTGAGCAGTGACAGGGCAAAAAGTTTACACCTGACATCGGCCTTTTCAACATAAGACCCTGAGGGGGTATATGTAAATGCATTTACAGCCATGGGACAATACCGTTGTTGGCCGGCTGTCTTATGCCGTAACGCTTGAGTTTATCCAGCAGGGCAGCAGGAATGTTGTCATGGACAATTTTACCATTGTCCATGATAATCATCCTTGTGGCAAAGGAGATGACCTTTTCAATATCGTGAATGGCAATGATGATGGTCTGACCGGATGCATGTATATCCCTTATGCAGGATAAAAGGTCAAGGGATCCGGGATAGTCAAGATTGGCAAAGGGTTCATCAAACACAATGACCTCAGGGTCCATGGAAAGAACACCGGCCAGGGCCAGCCTGCGTTTTTCTCCCCCTGACAATGTAGACGGGTTTCTGTCCTTAAGATGGAAAAGCCCGATTTTTTTTAACGCCGTTTCCACCCGGTAATTGATTTCCCTTCGGGGAAGTTTCAGGTTTTCCGGTCCAAAAGCGGTATCGTCATATACGGTTTCTCCGACAATCTGCATGTCCGCATCCTGGAATACCATGCCAGTTGTTTTTCTCGCAAGAACAGGGTGTTTTACACTGTCTTTTCCATGGACAAACACCTTTCCCGAAGACGGGGTTAAAAGGGCGTTGAAAAGACGGAACAGGGTTGTTTTGCCCGAGCCGTTTTTCCCTGCCACAATGATGAATTCCCCCTTTGATACGCAGAGATTTATATCAAATACACCGTTGTGGCTGCCGTCATATATACAGGTAAGATCCTTTGTCTCAATTATTATTGTATCCGGCATTTATTGTTTTCCTGTTACTCGGTTATCAAGTTTTTATGAAAGGGCCGATTAAGAGCCCCCAGCGGTTGCCTGTCAGGAACATTGAGAACCAAAGGAGATCAGACTTTTTCCCTGCCAGGCGTTAAAAAATCAAGCTGTTTGAGGACCAGTGGCCGCAGTTTTTGATTTTTAGCCTGGCAGGGAAAAAGTCCTCCGTCGGTCGCTGTTCCTGACAGGCAACCGCTGGGGGCGGCGGTATTCAAAAAACTTGA
This sequence comes from Desulfobacteraceae bacterium, assembly GCA_046482845.1. Classification (GTDB taxonomy): domain Bacteria; phylum Desulfobacterota; class Desulfobacteria; order Desulfobacterales; family Desulfobacteraceae; genus DATFJZ01. Next base: position 1,875 of record JAWOEJ010000110.1, read on the forward strand.
TGATCGAGTGTTACAGGCCTTATGATTTTTGCTGAAAAGGTCCCTGCGGCAATTTTTACAATATCCCCGGGTATAAACGGGAACATACCGACCATAAAGGCGTTGTACCAGTCCATATTGGTTATTATTTTTAACCAGGACACCCCGATGGCAAATACAACGACAGAACCGGCAACCATGGCAATCATATCCCATAACGGCCGTTTTCCCAGTTTTTCTGAGACAATTCCAGTGATCATCACCGCAGGCAGATAGGATAAAAGGTATCCCCCGGTTGGACCGAACAGCTGTCCAATGCCGCCTGTTCCGCCGGCAAAGACAGGGAAGCCAAGGCCGCCCGCCAAAAGGTATATCCCGACAGATGCAAGCCCCCATTTAGGGCCGAGTATGATACCGGCAAGAAGGACAAACAGGTTCTGAAGAACAATGGGAACCGGGCCGATGGGTATGGCAAGAAACGCTCCCACTGCAATCAAAGCGGCAAAAAGGGATGCGTAAACCGTCATTTTTAACTGATTTGAAATATTCATTCTGTCCTTGAACTGCAGCGCTGATTTTTACATTGCAGACACTATATAGAATTAAAGGTTAAATCTGATAAAAACAGTCCCCATAGATGATTCTTTTTTCAACCCCGTTGTCCAGGAGCAGAATCAGGGCCCCGGTTTCATCAACATCTCTGGCAATCCCGCTATGGGTATCCGTCAGGGTCTGAATGTTTACCCGGGTGCCGATTGTGGAGGTATACGGTTTCCACTGGTCGATGATACTGCCCGAGTGGATGGTGGACAGGCTTGATTCAAACCTGTCAAGAAAACAGGACAGAATCTCTTTACGCAGTGCTTTTTTTCCGATGATTTCTCTGATGGAAACAGCGCCGGGTTCTTCTTCATGGGGGAGATTGTTCACATTCAGCCCGATACCGATATTTACAAAAGATATCATGTCCCCTCTGGTTTCCATTTCTGATAAAAGTCCGGCCAGTTTTCTGCCCTGTACGAGAATATCATTGGGCCATTTTACGCTGGCATCTATATTGAAAAGATGGTTTACGGTTTTGACAAGGGCCAGGGAAGCGGCAAAATTTACCTTAAAGGACAGGGGAGGGGGCAGATTTGGTTCAAGAATAACGGTAAACCACAGGCCACCGGGAGAAGACAGCCATTTTCTGTTGATACGGCCCCGTCCCTGGGTCTGCTCATTGGCAATCACAATGTTCAGGTGGGCGTTTCCCTTTCGGGCGATCTCTCTGGCCGTATCCATGGTGGAAGCAAGGGATGGGAAAAAATGTATTTTTTTTTCCCTGTTTTTAAAACAAAAGGGGAGAACTAGGTCCGCTGCATCTTTCAGGGTGTAGCCCCTGGAAGATGCAGTAATCTCATATCCCTCTGCCTGTATTTTTTTCATATGTTTCCATACCGCAACCCTTGAAATACCGGTCTGAAGGCTGATTTCAACGCCTGAAACAATACGGCCGGCATTGGTGCTTAAAATGCGTATGATTTTTTCTTTCATTTTTTCTGCCTTGATTTGTCAATCTGGTTTGTTAACCTGATAACCTGATATGGTTAACAGAATTACAAATTAAGATCAAGCTTTTTTTACTCGAAGATCAAGTTTTTATATCTGTTTTTTCGAAAATCACAGGTAAATGTCAACGCCTTTTCTGTTCAGTTGCACTGTCCCTAAAGTATATGTTAGAATATGTACATTTAGCGCCTGACCGAAAACCGTGCTTGGACGAAAAGTTGCCCATATGCAGGGCGCAAGAAATTTTGAAACCGGAGTGTACTCATGTACATGAGGCCTGATTATATAATTTGGCAAAATTTTGCAGCAACGCAGCAGATGGGTGAGTTTTCGTTCAAGCACAATTTAAGCATTGATCATCGTTTCGGCCAAAGGGGTCATCGAAAATCAAAGCAGGTCTGACCCTGCCTTCAATTAAAGGAGGAATTATGGGACAAGACGTTATAAGACAGATTTTGCCCACGACAATTGATTTTAAAGCCTTCTGGAAGGGAAATGGTCCCTTTGCCTATGCTTTGACCAGCAGGGAGTTTCCTCCAGTGCTTCTGGAACCTGAAGAGTGGCTGTTTTCCGATGATTTGACCGCGCTTTTAAAGGAACTCATGCAGTGGAGACAAAATAAAATTAAAATTGTTCAGGCACCGTTCAATCCCGGAAAAAAGGATGTGCTAAAGCCCGGGGATCTCATTCCCTGGCGGATCAATAATTTCCCGGATGAGTGGGAATCTGCTGTATGCACTTCCTTTACGCCCAAGGGCTATCTGACAGAATCCGTTCTTTTGAAAAGTGTTTCAGAAAAAAAGGAGGATATTGAACAGGCGTTTTTCACATCCCTTGCTGAAGATATCAGCCGTATAGGGTATTGTCTGCTAAAACCTGCAGCAAATCAGGGTTCAGGTAAAGCAGCCTGTATAAATGATTATTTAAGGGAATGGGAAGAGGATGAACAATTTTAATGCATCCAGGATTTGACAGTCCTTAAAAAAAAGCGGCAATGGGATATATTTCAATATGCCTCGGCGGCATCCAACCCCTTAATTTTACCTTGACGGTGAAAGGGTAAAATGATAAACATATATGTTTTATGCAGAAGAGAAAAACAGACATAAAAATGAGACAGAGGGGGCAGTGATCCTGCCCTTTTTATTTAATCCTTGCTCCTGAAAAAAACAGGAGCTCTATTATCCGTAAGGAGACAGTGTATGAGAAGATATGAAACCGTCTTTATTGCCGATCCGGATCTTCAGGAAGAGGCTCAGAAAGGTCTTTTACAAAAGGTGAAAGACCTGATTGAACAGGAAAAAGGCATTCTTGTAGATTTTGATGAATGGGGCGGGAAAAAACTTGCCTACGCCATCAATAAAAAACCCCGGGGGTATTATGTCTGCATGAACTACGGCGGCAGCGGGGACCTGGTCAAGGAACTTGAAAGAAATTTCAGGCTGGATGACCGGGTGATGAAGTTTATAACCATTCTCCTTGAAAAAAATGTCACCCAGGAGGAGCTGCACAAGGAGATCGAGGCAGCAGAGGAAAAAAATCGAACAACTGAATCCGCTGAAGAAAAAGTTGAAACAGACACTGGAAAAGAGATGGAAGACAGTGGTGACAAAGATCTCGAAAAAACTGAAGAGACAGAGGAGGAGAATTAAATGGCTTTTCATAAAAACCAGAAAAAAAGATTTTACCAGCGCCGCAAAGTCTGCAAATTTTGTGCAGATTCAAGCCTTGAAATCAATTATAAAGATGTCAAAACCCTGAAGCAGTTCATCACGGAAAGGGGAAAAATAATTCCCCGGCGGATAACAGGCACCTGCGCCAAACACCAGCGCGTCCTTGCCACTGCCATTAAACAGGCCAGAACAATTGCCCTGTTGCCCTATGTGGGGAAACTGGGATAAAACAGCAGAAGAAAAACTGCAGATACGGAGACTTAAACGCGTGACCATGCCAGCAGGACAAAACAGGCTGTTCAGGGAAGTGACCACCGGTATATTGGTGTCTGTTCTGTTGTTTACAGGAATTGTATCCATTCCTCTGCTGGGGTTTTTCCTGTCCCTTCTGCTCCCCATGCCTGTGCTGGTTTACAGGTTAAAGCTGGGCAGAAAAATGGGGGCTGTAATCGCTTCAGCGGTGTTCTGTATTATTCTGGCTGTTGCAGGGGGGATATATATTGATCTTCTGTTTTACGCTGCCCTGCTCCTTATCGGCTTTTTTCTCGGAGAATATCTGGAAAGACCGCTTTCCATTGAAAAAACTGGTGTTTATACCTGTCTGACAACCATCGGCATATGCACCCTGGGAACACTTCTTTTTTCAGCCGCCGCAGGACAGAACATTGTATCCATCGTGTCTGAATATATTTCAACCAATATAGACCTTACTCTAAAGCTCTATTATGAAATGGGCGTTCCCCAGGAAAATATTGATTTAATGATAAATGCGTCAGATACCATCAAGTATGTTGTTGTCCGCATACTGCCGGCTCTGATTACAGCCATGCTGATTTTTGAGATATGGCTGAATATCCTTTTTATCAAAAAATTTCTGGCTAAAAAGGAGATTACCATTGCAAGACTTGAAGGGCTCAATCAATGGAGAGCCCCTGAACATCTGGTATGGGCAGCCATTTTTCTCGGCATTTTTATTGTCCTTCCAGTTCAGGCCCTGAAGATTACAGGTATCAATCTGCTGATTGTTCTTATGCCCGTTTATTTTTTCCAGGGGATTGCTGTTGTATCCTATTTTATTGAAAAAAAAAGATTTCCTGTATTCCTGAAAGTTCTGATTTACAGCATTATTGCCATTCAGCAGATATTTCTTCTGCTTGTCATGGGGCTTGGCTTTTTTGACACCTGGATTAATTTCAGAAAACTGGATACCATGAAATCATCAGGCAAATAAACACAAAGAAAAAAAACTCATTTAAAATTCAGGCAGAAGCCTCATTTAAAAGGCTGACCCTTTATTGGAGGTTATAATAATGAAAGTAATTTTAAAAGAAACCATTTCCACCCTTGGTATCGTCGGCTCAGAATGCGAGGTGGCTCCGGGATATGCCCGTAACTATCTCCTTCCCAGGGGCAAGGCCATAAAAGCCACCCCCCAGAGCCGGAAAATGATTGAACAGACCCGGGCCAAATTTGAACTCCAGATCGCAAAAGAGCGAAAAATAGCCGAGGAAATGGCTGAAAAACTAAAAGAAGTAGAGTGCACAATTAAAACAAAGGTGTTTGACGAGGTTAAACTTTATGGTTCCGTTAGCACCAAAGACATTAAAACGGCACTCAATGATCAGAATATAGAGGTTGAACGCAGAACCATCCTTCTGGCTGATCCCATCAAACTTACCGGAGAATACAAGGTCCCCATCCGGCTTTACAAGGATGTGGAACCGGAAATTACCGTTAAGGTGGTTCCCGAAGAAAAACAATAGACGTACTTTTGGATCATGGGGATGTTTCCGGGATCAGGACTATCCCCATTGTTCATTTTATTTAAGGAGCTGTATTGAAATCAGATTTCAAAAAAAAGGCTGCCAGTCAAGACCCGCTTTTACACCGAATCCCGCCCCATGACATTGATGCTGAAGAATCCCTTTTAAGTGCTGTACTCATTGACAATACCAATCTATTTGATATTACAGAAATACTTGAACCAAAAGATTTCTATAAACAGGCTCACCAGAAAATATACAAAGCCATTACCGAACTTGCCGCCAGAAACCAGCCCGCGGATCTGGTCACGGTTGCCACCCGTCTGAAAGAAAATGAAGTCCTTGAAGACATTGGCGGCGCTGCATTTCTGGCATCCATAGCGGATGCAGCGCCCATGGCGGTGAATGCGGCCCATTATGCCAATATAATAAAGGGCAAATCCGCTTTAAGGGCCCTGATTACCACGTCGTCAGCCATTATTGAGAAATGCCTCAGGGACAGAGGGGATTTCGCCGAAATTATTGATTTTGCTGAGTCTTCTGTTTTCAAGGTGTCAGAATCCAGGGAAGGTCAGTCCTTTACCAGCCTTGAGCAGCTGATAAACAAAAACATAGATACCCTGGAAGCCCGTCAGGGAAAAAGCGGGGGACTGTCCGGACTTTCCACAGGATATCACCGGCTTGATGTCCTGACCTCCGGCCTTCAGAAATCTGATCTTATTATCCTGGCAGCGCGTCCCAGCATGGGAAAAACAGCCTTTGCCCTTAATATTGCCAGAAATGTGGCCATGGAGGAACAGGTGCCCGTAGGCCTGTTTTCCCTTGAGATGTCCAAGGAACAGCTGTCCATGCGTTTGTTGACATCCGAAGCCCGCATAGATTCCAACCGGCTGAAGAGCGGCATGATCAGCGATGAAGACTGGCAGAATGCCACCTATGCGGCAGGGGTGCTCAATGAACTGCCGATTTTTATTGATGATACCCCGAGCATTTCAGTCATGGAAGTCAGAGCCAAGGCCAGACGTCTTAAAATGGAGCATGGGCTGGGTCTTGTTATTGTAGATTATCTTCAGCTGATGAAACCGCCTTACCGTCTGGAAAGAAGAGATCTTGAGATTGCAGAAATTTCAAAAGCATTAAAAGCCCTTGCCAAGGAACTGGATATCCCTGTTATGGCCCTTTCCCAGCTGAACCGTATGCTGGAACAGCGGGCAGAGAAAAGGCCCCTGCTGTCAGATCTTCGTGAATCAGGGGCGCTGGAGCAGGATGCTGATATTGTCAGCTTTATCTACAGGGATGACGTATACAATAAGGAAGAGAACAATCCCAACCGGGGCAAGGCGGAAATCATTATTGCAAAAAACAGAAACGGTTCCTCGGGTACCGCGTACATGACCTTTATCGGACCCTATACAAGGTTTGAGGAACTCTCATCAGAATCCTATGAGGAAATGCAGTAATCCAGTGAGGCAATGAAAAAAACATTCGGTAATATTTCAGGCCTCAAGGCCACCCAGTTAAAACAGATAGAAAAGCTGTACATGCATAAAACCCCGCCTGAGCAGCTTGTTTCTCTGGATCAGTTAAGGGAGATGGCAGACATTTCCCATGATATCCGCCGCCAGATCGGCATTCTCATCAACCGGTCCGGGAAAACCGAATATGTGATCACAGGGGATGCCCACAGAATTGTCATCCCTGTTACTCCGGGCTATCAGGCAACCCCTGGAAAGCTCAAGGGATTAAGGTGTATTCATACCCATCTGGGAAAGGAGCCCCTTACCACGGATGATTTAACTGACCTTGCCCTTCTCCGGCTTGATTTTATGGCGGTTGTGTGCCTTTCTGAAAATGGAAGTCCAGAGCTGATCCACATGGGTCACATTCTGCCCGGTGAAAACGGCCCGCCCTACCAGGTTATGGCGCCTGCCACCATAAACGATCTGGATATGGACTGCACCCGGAGAATTTATGCCCTTGAAACCGAACTGGTTAGAAAAGATGCCCTTTACCGGGCCGGTAAAGGAGAGGAAAAAGCACTTCTGATTAATGCCACCACAGGCAGCTTTGAGGAATCTGAAGCATCCCTGGATGAACTCAGGGAACTTTGCCGGTCCAGCAGTATCTCTGTGATTGATGCGGTGATCCAGAAAAGAAAGAAGATTGACTCCAAATTTGTCCTGGGCAAGGGCAGATTAACAGATTTAACCATCCAGGCCATACAGAAGCATGCCACAATGATGATATTTGACAGGGAGCTTTCCCCGTCCCAGATCCGGTCCATCACTGATTTTGTTGAAATGAAGGTGATTGACAGAACCCAGCTCATACTTGATATTTTTGCCAGGCATGCCAAAAGCCGCGAAGGCAAGCTTCAGGTGGAACTTGCCCAGATGAAGTATCTTCTGCCCCGTCTGGTCACCAAAAATACAGCCATGTCAAGACTCACCGGTGGGATTGGCGGACGGGGGCCCGGGGAAACCAAGCTTGAAATCAACAGAAGACGGGTCAGGGACAGGGCCGGAAGCCTGAAAAACGAAATCAAAAAAATACGAAAGCAGCGCGCTCAGCAGCGGGCAAAAAGGAATCGAACCAATATTCCGGTGATTTCCATTGTGGGGTATACCAATGCAGGAAAATCAACCCTTTTAAACACCCTGACCCAGAGTAAAATCACAGCGGCCAACAAGCTCTTTGCCACCCTGGATCCCTCCAGCAGAAGGCTGCGGTTTCCAAGGGATACTGAAGTGATCATTACAGATACAGTGGGCTTTATCCAGAACCTTCCCGTTGAACTGGTTGAGGCGTTCCATGCCACCCTTGAGGAGCTGAGTGAAGCAGATATCCTCCTCCATGTGGTAGATATCAGCAACAAACGCTACAAACAGCAGATTGCTTCCGTTGAAACCATTTTAAAGGATCTTGACCTTGACAGGATTCCAAGTCTTTATGTGTTTAACAAACAGGATAAAATCAACCTGGCTGAATTTGAGGACAAATGGCTTTTAAACCATGGCATTGTGATCTCAGCTACAAAAAGGGAAACCATAAAACCCCTTGTCCGCAAGCTTGAAGAAATGATCAGCAGAGAATCCTGCTTGACATGACTGTTAAATTTATTATAGTTAACTGGTAACGCAAGGTATCTGTCAGCGGTACTGTTCAAAAGATTGGCTGATCGCGCGGCAGGGGTTTAATGTGTACAGTGGTTTAATGTCAAAAACGTTTAATTCGGGAATGGGTAACTTGAAAATAGATCAGATACACCACAAAGATAAAAAGGATAGTTTAAGAGAAGATGTGATAGATGAACTGGACTGTTTTGGAGAATTTGACAAAAATGACAGAATCTGTACCAAATACTGCGGTGTATCCATAAGATGTGCCATTGAAAGAACCGAGAACCCCAAAATGGATATTCTGGACCATATTATGGAAATGGATTGCTATACACTGCAGTGAGTGATGGTTTAAAAAATTTTTCCAGGATTTAAAATATTGTCTGGATCAAACACCTGTTTTATCTGTTTCATGATATCCAGTTCAGTATCACCTATTTCCAGACCCAGATATTTCTTTTTGGTAATCCCGATGCCATGTTCACCCGTTATGGTCCCCCCAAGGGCCAGGGTCTCCTCAAACAGACGGGCAACGGCTTTTTCAGCTTTTTCAGACTGATTTTCATCCCTTTTGTTGTACATTATATTACAATGGATATTCCCGTCCCCTGCATGACCGAAACTGACCAGCAGAAGTTTTGAGCTTTCCTGAATCTCCTGAATTTTTTCAACCATTTTTGGAATTTTATTTATGGGAACCACAATATCCTCGTTGATTTTATTGGGAGCCAGGGAAAAAAGCGTTGGTGACAGGGCCTTTCGTGCTTTCCATAAATCGTTGGCCTGTTTCTGATTTTCTGCTGTAAATACACGGGAAGCACCATTGGAGAAACATACGGATTCAAGTTTTTTTGCTTTTTTTTCCACCATCTCTGAATCCCCGTCCACCTCAAGGATTAAAATGGCGGATGTATCCCTGGAAACAGGAAAGGTGAAATCCTGCGCCACGCATTGAATCGAGGCCTTGTCCATATATTCAATACATCTTGGGACCACAGCGTTTTGGATAACGGCAGAAACTGTCCTGGCAGCTTTTTCCATGGAGGGAAACAGAACAGCCATGGTTTTGATTGTTTCCGGCAGGGGAAGCAGCTTTAAAATAATTTTTGTCACCACGGCCAGGGTGCCTTCTGATCCGACAATCAGCCGTGTCAGATCGTACCCGGCCACGCCTTTGGCTGTTTTAACCCCTGTATGGATAATTTTTCCCGAGGGCAGCACCGCTTCAAGTCCAAGGACATAATCCCTTGTTACCCCGTATTTTACCGCCCTGGGACCGCCGGCACATTCAGCAACATTGCCTCCGATGGTACAAAAGGACGAACTGGCCGGATCAGGGGGGTAAAACAGTCCTTTTTCCTCCACTGCCCTGTGAAGGTCCTGGGTGATAACCCCGGGTTCGACCACTGCCGTAAAATTGTCCTGATCAATATCTATGATTTTATTCATACGGCTTAACGCCATGACAAGCCCGCCGTTAACCGGCAAAGCCCCTCCGGTCATCCCTGAACCGCTGCCCCTTGGAATGATGTTGAAAAAGGCTTTGGCAGCCAGATGAAAAATTTCTGAAATTTCTGCAGAATTTGAAGGGAAAACAACAGCCTCAGGCATAAAGGAACTGCTGCTGGCATCATAGGCGTAACAGACCAGGTCCTCCATTGATTTTGTCACATGGTTTTTGCCGGCAATTTTTATCAAATCATTAAAAACAGCATCAGAAATACCCATTTTAAAACCTGCTGGATTCAAGTTTTTTAAAGAGATAGTTCATCTCCTCAGTAAAAGGCCCTTGTTTTTTAAACTCTTTTTCCACGGCATTGATGGAATAAATGGCAGTGGCATGGTATTTTTTAAAACTTCTTCCTATTTTCTTAAGGGGCTGATCCGTATACTTGCGGGCCAGATAAATGGCCTTCTGCCTGGGTTTTACAATCCGCTTGGCCCTTGAGGGTGAAACGATTTCCTGTTCTGTGATATTATAATGACTGCAGATAAGCTGTTTGATCCTGTCTATGGTAATTTCTTTTCTGCTTTTCCCGAGATTTGCCAGAACGCTTTGGGCCAGAGTTATGTCAATTTTTTCACCCAGCAGGGATGCCTTTGTTGCAACATTGTTAAGTCCGCTTTCCAGCTGTCTGACATTGTCGCAAAGCTCCTGGGCAATATAATCCGTAACCTCGCCTGGAATAGTATACCCGTTTTTCTGGGACTTTCTTTTGAGAATTTTAACACGGGTCTTAAAATCAGGAACGTCTATTTTGGTGATAAGGCCCATGGACAGCCTGGACTTAAGCTGTTCATTCAACTTGGGGATTTCCGAAGGCAGATAACATCCGCTGAAAATAATCTTTTTTTCTGCATCCATCAGATAATCCAGTGTCATGGCAAGTTCTTTCTGGGTCGCATCCTTGCCTGACAGGAAATGAATATCTTCAAGAATCAGCACATCACACTTCTGCCGGTATTTTTCCTTGAACTGATCAATGTGGCTGTTTTTAAGGGAAAAAACCATTTCATTGGTAAAATCCTCTGCTGTTACATAATAGACCTTCTGGGAACTGGACTGGGACATGACATGATGACCCACAGCCTGGGATAGATGGCTCTTTCCCAGCCCTGTATCGGAAAGCAGATACAGGGCGCCGGTGTTGCTTTTTGATCCATGGGCAAGGGAGAGAGAGGCTGAAAAAGCAAAAGTGCTGTTATCCCCCACAACAAAATCATCAAACGTGTAGTTTTTTTTCAACAACCGTCCGCCGCCTGCCCTTATGTTAAATCCGGGAAGGGCCATCTGCTTCTGACGACAGGCAGGATAACCGCCTGCTGGCACGGCAGCATGGTTACCTGAGGGTCCGGTCATGTCTTTTTTATTCTTTTTCACAGCGGTCTGTTTTGTTTGAACAATCAGATCTATCTGTTTACAGGAACAGCCCAGAGCGGAAAGCTCTGCCTTGAACCCTTCCAGATAATTGTCCATAATTCGCTTTTTTGAAAATTCATTGGGACAGGACAACCGGATATGGCCGTCAACAGTTCCCAGAAATTCAAGTGGTTGTATCCACATTCTGTAACTGTGATCCGGCAGAAGATTTTTCATCTGCAATTTAACATTTTTCCAAAAAGATTCCATAATACCCCAAAATTAAATTAAATATTGCAGATTTAAACAAAAAATTACCCCAAAAATTATAATTAGAAACAATTAAACATCAGGGTAAAGAAACAGAAGATAAGTTGACGTCTTTCTTATTTTATATTGATTAGCAAGTCAAATTGAATCAATCCGTGTTAGGATTATATTAGTTAGCGATGCGCTCCCAATTATAAAGTATTGATAATAAAGTATTTTTTTTGTGAAACAGATCAATTCCCATTGATTTCAACACCTTCTCTAAAAGCTTATTATTCCTATGAATTTTCTGTAATTACCCTTTGTTCAATGATTTGGTTAAAATTGATTATATGTGTTTTGCTCTCTTTTGCTCTCTTTTTTTATGATTTTTGTCATTTTTTCTTTATTTAAAATTTTGGCAGGCTTTTTAGTGGTTTCACAGATAATTTTTGTTTTTTTATTTTTTAAGCCTGTTACTCGATCATCAGGTTTTTATGGAAGGGCCGGGCGCCGCCCCCGGCGGTTGCCTGTCAGGAACATTGAGAACCAAAGGAGATCAGACTTTACCCTGCCAGGCATTGCGACAATCAAGCTGTTTTATGATCTTAAATTTCAATTTTTATTTACTCTTTTTTCCGGTACAGGTATAATCACAATTTGTGAAAAAGGGAGCACTGGATAATCAAGGATTGCACATACAAACTAACCCCCATGCCTTGACAGGCACAACAAAACATGAAAGCTGTTAGCTGAGTACTGACGGCTGACGGCTGATGGCTTTCATATAAAAAAGGCTGACCCGTAAATGACTTCCATAAATTGCAGCAGACCAATTATAGGCATTACCATGGGTGATCCCATGGGGATCGGCCCGGAAATCCTGGCTTCTGCCCTGGCTGATCCCCATATCCATACCTTTTGCCGACCCCTTGTTTTTGGGGATGCCGGCATCATGTCCAGGGCGTTTCACCTGAAAAAACTGGCCGTTACACTCAACAGAATTGACGATGTTGAACAGGGTCTTTATTGCCACGGGTCTGCCGATATCATACCCCTGTCTGACCTTGATGCTGAATATCTCAGCCCGGGGAACCCTTCAGCTGAAACAGGACGGGCGGTGTGCCGTTATATTTCAACGGCTGTTGACTATGCCCTTGAAAAACGGATTGCAGGTGTTGCAACCTGTCCCATCACCAAGACAGCCCTTAAACTTGCCGGTTCAGAATTCCACGGTCATACGGAAATGATCGCCGCTCAGACAGGAACAGAAAACTATGCCATGATGCTTGCCGGCAAATGCCTTAAAGTGGTGCTGGTTACCATACACATTCCGCTGCGTCAGGTTCCGGGCCGCCTTGATTCGGAAAAAATTCTAAAAACCATAAAAATCACAGACCTTACCCTTAAGGAAAAATTTAATATCAGCAATCCCCTTATTGCTGTTGCCGGCCTCAATCCCCATGCCGGTGAAGACGGCATGTTCGGTCAGGAGGAAAAAGACATCATAGAGCCGGCTGTAAAACTTGCAAAAGCCCAGGGGATTCATGCATCAGGCCCAATGCCCCCTGATACCCTTTTTTTCCATGCGGCACAGGGCAGATACCATGCTGTGGTCTGCATGTACCATGACCAGGGACTTATCCCCTTTAAAATGCGCCACTTCAGGGACGGGGTCAATACCACACTGGGGTTGCCGATCATAAGAACCTCTGTGGACCACGGCACGGCCTATGATATCGCATGGAAGGGAACGGCCGATCCCACCAGCCTTATGGAGGCCCTGAAACTGGCAGCAGTCATGGCAGAATCAGGGGAAACCAATGCGCTCGGATAAAATTATCATCAAAGGGGCCAGGGAGCACAATCTCAAAAATATTGATGTTGAAATCCCCAAAAACAGCCTTGTCACCATAACAGGACTGTCAGGGTCCGGCAAATCCACCCTGGCCTTTGATACCTTGTATGCAGAAGGTCAGCGCAGGTATGTTGAATCCCTGTCAACCTATGCCAGACAATTTTTAGGCCAGATGGAAAAACCAGATGTTGACTTTATTGAAGGATTGTCCCCGGCCATATCCATTGAACAGAAAACAGCCAGCCACAACCCGCGGTCAACCGTGGGAACGGTAACTGAAATTTACGATTATCTGAGGCTGCTTTTTGCCAGAGTCGGCATTCCCCACTGCTATAAATGTCAGCGTCCCATTTCATCCATGACCATTGACCAGATCTGTGATAAAATCGTTGAAATGCCTGAACGATCAAAGATCATTCTGCTTTCCCCTGTTGTTGTCAATCAAAAGGGAACCCATGAAAAAACAATTGCAGGACTTAAAAAAAAAGGGTTTTCAAGGCTTAGAATTGACGGGGAAATTTACGCAGTAGATGAGCTTCCCAAAATTTATAAAACAAAAAAACATGATATAGATGCCGTTGTTGACCGGCTCATCATTAAACCCGGTGTGGAAAAGCGGCTGACAGACTCCCTTGAGCTTGCCCTTTCCCTTTCTTCGGGGATTGTGGTGGTTCAAAATCTGTCTGATGATACTGAGACCCTGTTCAGTGAAAAAGCCTCCTGTCTAAAATGCAATATCAGCTATCCGGAATTTACACCGGCCAGCTTTTCATTCAATTCACCCAAAGGGGCCTGCCCCAAATGCGATGGTCTTGGTTCTGTCACTGAATTTGACCCGGACCTGATCGTGCCGGACCCGGATCTCTGTCTGAGAACAGGAGCGATTGCCCCCTGGATCGGAAAGGATTCAGTGCAGTTTGCTGATTTTCTTGATGCCCTGACCTCCTATTATAACGAGGACATATACACGCCGTTTAAAAACCTGTCCTCTGAATTTCAGAACATACTGCTCTACGGCAGCGGCAGGGAAAAACTGCCCTTTTACTTTGAGCAGAACGGAAGACGGATTACCTATCAGAAAAAATTTGAAGGGGTTATCCCCAATTTAAAGAGAAGATACCATGAAACTTCTTCCCTGCAGGCAAGGGAGGAGATCAAAGTATACATGAACTTTAAGGCATGCTCGGCATGCATGGGCAGCCGACTGAATCCTGCCTCGTCTTCTGTGCGGGTGGCAGGCAGAACCATTGCGGAAATCACAGCCCTGTCCATTGCCCGGGCTGAAACATTCATCTCAGGTATTTCCCTTATTGGACAGGACAGACTCATTGCCGGCCCCATCATCAAGGAAATTTGTGAAAGACTGGGGTTTTTGAAGAATGTAGGCCTTGATTATCTTACGTTGAACCGGTCCGCAGCGACACTGTCAGGCGGGGAAAGTCAGCGCATACGCCTGGCGACCCAGATCGGCTCCAAACTCACCGGCGTGCTGTATGTGCTTGATGAACCAAGTATCGGGCTGCACCAGAGGGATAATAAACGCCTGCTTAAAACCCTTATGGATCTGCGGGATATAGGCAACAGCGTCCTTGTTGTAGAGCATGATGAAGAAACCATGCTCTCATCTGACCACATTGTTGACATGGGACCGGGTGCAGGCATTAACGGAGGTGATATTGTGTTTTCAGGGCCTCCGTCAGATTTGCTCAAAGATTCAGATTCTCTGACAGCGGCCTATCTCACGGGACAGAAAAGAATTGAAATTCCCGCCAGAAGAAGGATAGAAAAGAAAAAAATACTCTCCATAAAAGGCGCCAGCGCCAATAACCTGAAACACATTGACGTTGACGTTCCTCTGGGATGCTTTACCTGTGTTACCGGCGTGTCCGGCTCGGGGGTCCACCAGATAGTCACCGCCCTTCACCGTGTCAAAGGCGTGCCACTCCGGCGTATCCTCTTCAACGTTGCCGAGGGCAGCGCCGATGCCACCCTGGGCGGCGCCGGTATGACTCCGCTGGGGATACAGCTTACTGATAACCGCCGTCTTTGCCGTTTTGCTCGCTTCAAGGGCCGCGTATAACCCGGCTCCTCCCGCTCCAACGATCACTGCGTCAAACTCGTGTACCAACTTGACCTCCACGCCCGGGACAGAATGAA
>JAWOEJ010000074.1:0-4265 GCA_046482845.1 Desulfobacteraceae bacterium
ATTTACTTGCTGGATCAAAAGTCTTCACTCCTGTTTCTATGGTGAGTTTGCCCACACCGGTAATAGCATCCCGGGCGTTGACACATAGATTGATAAGGATCTGGTCGATCTGGGAGGGGTCCATTTTGACGGGCCATAACTGTCTGGCGGGTAACCATGACAGATCAATGTCTTCCCCGATAAGCCGGCGCAGCATATTGAGCATACTCTCCACGGTATCATTCAAATCTAACTGTCTGGGAGAAATGACCTGTTTTCTGGCAAACGCCAGCAGCTGCTTTGTGATATCTGCCGACCGTTTTGCAGCTTTCTGAATTTCATTCAGATCGGAACACAGTTTGTGTTTGTCATCTGTTCGCAACAGAGCCAGTTCCGTATGTCCCAGAATCACCCCCAGCATGTTGTTGAAATCATGAGCTACACCGCCGGCTAAGCGGCCCACGGATTCCATCTTTTGGGCCTGAGTAAGCTGGGTTGCCAGGCGGCGCCGCTCATCATCGATAATCACATTTGCCGCTATGCCCGCCAATGTGCCGGCAAAAGCTTCTTCGTCAGAATGCCATTTGCGTTTTTCCCCGATATGTTCCAGGGAAAAGGTACCGATGAGTTCACCTTGGACTATGATGCCTGCATCCAGTATGGAGGTGATCCCCAGAGGAACCAGGTAGGTCTCCGCCATTTCATGGGTTCTGGCATCTGCCATAGCATCTTCTGCAAAAATCCGGTTTTCTTGATTAAGGGCAGAAAAATAGTCTGGAAATTTTGCAGTATCCATCCGCATTCCTATGGTCGTCCGGTCCGCATCGACCCCAAAAAACGCCACACATTCCAGAAAACGGTTGTTTTCACAGTACAGCCAGATACCTGCACGGGAGACATGGATGGTTTTGCCGGCTGTCTCCACGAGTCTGGCCAAAGCCGCATTCATATCATCGGAATGCACGGTTGAATCCAGGGCCAGTTCAGCAATGGCCTGTCGCTGCCTGACTGCACGCTCTGCACTACGCCGCAGAATCTTTTCTGTTTGTCTGCGCCGAAAATGAGCAATAGATTCACTGCGCAAAAGCTTTTGCTGACGAATTATTAAAACCGATACCAGCAGAAAAATGAAAACTGTTAGTAACATCAGCAAGTTAACGCCAACCAGAAATTTTTCCAAGCGCACCCGCTGCTCTTCGAGAATGGCTTGGGCCACCGTATGAGAATCATTTCGGATATCCCAGGCCCGGTCCAGAGCGGAGCGCAGTCGGTCATGGGTAATATTCAAGGTGGCAGGAGAACCCGGGTCGTATCCTGATACCCCCTGGGTCATCCATAGACGGGCATCAACAAGGGATGGCGCCACTGCATCATGAAACGCCGCCGCATAAACCAGATTGTCAAAAACATAGGTATCACGCAATTCAATCAGATCCATGAATACCTCATCGATCTGATTGACCAGGCTGGTGATGGATTTAGGGTCAGGATCTTTCTGAATCAGAGCCATGAAGGCGGTCACGTCACTCAGTCCCCGGGTGATCCGGCTCAGGGACTGGAGCTGATCCAAAAGCACGGTGGGAAGTGTGCGCTCCACAGTCTGAAGGGTCAGTCGGGTATATATTCCGGCAGATAGAACCAGGGTCAACAGCAGAGCAATGAAGATCCAGTTCAACTTTGCCGTGTTATGAGGGGATAGCTTCACTGCGTGCCGTCTTCCCCTTCCAGCATTCCCTGTTCCTGATAGAACCGGACCGCGCCCGGATGAAGCGGAACGGTCAGGCCATCCAGTGCGGATTCCCGGGTGACGGAACGGCCCTGAAAATGAGATGCCAGCAACAAAGAACGGGTCTGTTCATTCCACATGGCAGACATCAGTTGATAAACAAAGTCGGCACTCATATCCTCCCGGACCAGGAAAAGTGCATGAACCTGCAACGTCGGGGTTTCTGAAATGCCCGGATAGGTTTTTGCCGGGATGACGCCTGGCACAAAATAGGGATGGGTGCGTGAGATGTCTGTGGCAATCTGTGTTTCAATGGGAACCAATGAAAAATCCGGGCCAATGATGTCCGCAATAGCCTGGGCCGGTGTGCCGGCCACCAGGGAGATACCGTCCAGCTTTCCCCGGACCAACCGCTCAGTTGTGAATTCCGGTTTCAGGTACACCGGTTTTAAATCCATCTCTGTCAGGCCATGGGCGTCCAAAACAATTCGCATGACCGCCAGGGTGCCGGACCCGGCCTCATCCAGTGAGATGGCCTTACCCTTTAAATCATTGATGTTTTTTATTCCGGCGTCCCGGCGGACCAGAATCTGCAGACTTTCCGGATACAGACTGGCCAATGCCCTGACCGGCCACCCTTTTTCCCCGTCAAAAGGACCTTCCCCCCGCAGAGCCCAAAAGGCCACATCAGCCTGGACCAAGCCGGCCTCAATGTCCCCGAGGATCAGGGCACGCACATTGGCCACAGAGCCACCCGATGTCTGGGCCACAGCGATCATTTTATCCGCAGATCCGGAAGACGAAATTCCCCTGGCCAGTGCATCGCCTATGGGATAATACACACCCAGCTGCCCCCCAGTTCCGATGCGGAAAAGCTGCAGATCCCCTGACCAGGCTGTTCCGGATGAAAACAAAAGCACCAGCACCCCGATTGCCCCGCAACTGAAAGCTTGGAAGAACCATAATAGCCGAATAGTCATATTCATCCTCCCCCCTTTGATGAATTATTATTCTACTCATATATCATACCCAACAAAAGTACAGGTATCTGCTGATTTTCCTTCTGCAAGCCCCGGTTACAGCAGCTATGGAATTGGCTTTTCCGCTGTTACCCCAGCCTTTCCAGAAAAAGGGACAGATCCTTGATGAACCGAATACACATTCCATTTAAAAAGGACTGAATATTGCTACCATCATCCCTCAGCAATTCGACCATATCAGGTTTTGGATTGTAAAGGTATCAAAAACCTTTTCTGTTCCTGAATTTTCAGCCATGGGATTATCATTGAGTGGAGAAAGCTCAGTCTTCCTGATATCAGACACTTTTCAATGAAAAAAAGCCGCCCAAAAAACCAGTTTCAGCTTTGTGCCTGGATAGCTCAAGTTTCCCCTCTATATACGTTTGTGCCTAAACAGCGTTTCCTGGATACTCAAGCTTTTCTAATCTTCGGCAACACTATATTGGTATTTAAACACAGGTAACAAGATTCTCCTGCCTCCGTTTTTTTCGAAAAAACAAAAAAAATAATTTTCTGTACCCGAAATGTAACTAGTACCCGATTATTGTAAAAACAATTTCAACAGCCGGTATCAAATCAGTTGTTTTCACCTGATCAGCGTCCTTTTAACGTCCGTCTCTGAATAGTGCCAAATGCTGATAACCTGGCTTGTCTTTAAAAATGAGAGGTATGATGAAACTATTTTTTAGGACCAAAAAGCCTGGAAAAGATTTATTGCCAGATATCATGAAGTTGAAATTCATCAGTTTGTCTGTCCGCAATGTTATGCACTACCCTTTCCCAAATTCTACAGGCTTTATGAGGATTCGTCTTACATGCACACCTACAGCACCAGGACATCTGATGAACAGATATTACATTCCAGGTAAAAACCACCATGTCTTTATAGAAAATTGCCCTGTAGCGGCTGCCCCCTGAAAAAAACATTGACACCGGCTCTGTGAGAAGTTTAACATAGGGTATATAATGTGCGAAAAAAGTCGCGTCATATGTTTTTAGATTACACAATAAACTATCATCGCCAGGTTAATTTTTGCACAATGTTATTTTTTTTCTGAATCTGAATCCCTCAACCCGGGGATATCAAACACAACGGTTTTAAGAGAAAACTAATGAACATACAATTGGTTGATCAAAAAATCGTCCCGGTAAAGATCTCACGCCCCAAATTACAACCGACCTATCCCAGAACCCGTCTGTTTGCCATTATGTCACAATCCGTGGGCGACTGTGCTCTATGGATCTATTGTTCTGGACAACTATCAGACAGTAGGCGAAGAAGCCCAACTCCATGAAGTTCTGTGCAATGCCATAGACATACTTCAGGGCAAAATCAGTATCATCATCTGCAGCCGGACAGAACCTTCTGCTGCATTTGTCCGGGCCTGCATTGATGATTCAGAATGCTATTGTTACACTATAGTAGTGAAGAAGGGGTAAGGAGAAAGAGTGTGAAAAAGAAGTTATTTACGGCAGCAGTGCTGCTCAGTTTTGCATGTACTATTCCGGCTGCAGCAGAGTCTAGGGTTACCGGGAATTTC
>JAWOEJ010000282.1:0-2868 GCA_046482845.1 Desulfobacteraceae bacterium
TTCATTCCGGCCGTATCCGGGCCATGATCAATGACCTGGGCAATCGCATTGAAGAGGCCGGTCCCAGCACGCCTGCGGAAATCGTTGGCCTCACCGGTGTACCTGATGCCGGAGACGAATTTATTGCCGTGGCGTTAGACAAGGATGCCAAACAGATTGCCGGTCACAGGATGCAGAAGCAGCGGGCCAAGGAACTGGCCAAAAAGAGCCGGGCCAACCTGGAAAAAATGTTTGAAAACCTGGGAACAGCCGAGGTCAAGGAATTAAAGCTTATTGTCAAGGCAGATGTTCACGGCTCCATTGAGGCGTTGAATGATTCCCTCAAGGATCTGGCCAAAGAAGAGGTGGATATAAAAATCATCCATTCCGGTGCCGGAACCATCAATGAATCAGATGTGGCTTTGGCCAATGTGTCGGATGCCATCATCATCGGCTTCAATGTCAGGCCCACGCCCCAGATCCGGAAAATGGCCAAGGATGAACATGTGGACATGCGGTTTTATGATATCATCTATGATGTCATAAATGATATCAAGGCAGCGCTGGACGGCATGATGCCATCTACTTTTCATGAAATCATCATCGGCCGGGCCGAGGTGAGAGATACCTTTGTGGTACCCAAAATCGGCACCATAGCCGGCTGCCGCATCACTGAAGGAAAGGTGGTCCGGGGCAAGAAGATCCGGCTGCTCAGAGAAGGGGTAATCAAGTGCGATACCCAGCTGTCTTCTCTGCGGCGGTTTAAAGAAGATGTCAGGGAAGTGGAGCAGGGATATGAGTGCGGTATCGGCCTGGCAAAATACAATGATATCAAAACGGGCGATATCATAGAATGCTATGAAGTGGAAGAAAGAAAATATGCCCCCCAACAAGAGAAATAATGAAACCATATTCCAGAGCTGAACGTATCAGTATCAAAATTCAATCTGCCATAACCCAGCTGCTGAACAGGAAAATCAGTGACCCCAGAATTGAAATGGCCACCATATCCCAGGTTAAGATGACTGCGGATCTGCGGCTGGCCAGTGTCTATGTAACCGTTTTTGGCGATGAAAACAAAATTGCAGCAACCCTGGAAGGGTTTAAACACTCCAAGGGATTTATAAAAAAGCAGATCGCCCCTCAGCTGGGCCTCAAATATATGCCGGAACTGCGGTTTTTTCATGATGATTCCTTTGACAAAGCAGCAGAAATGGATGCTTTGATCGCCTCAGCAGTAAAGGATTTACCTTCGGATCAAAAAGACGATTAACCACCCAACCGACATCTGTTTTCCCAGGACATTTTTTTCATGAAAAATGGTATGCTGCTGGTCAATAAGCCGGAAGGTCTGTCTTCCGCCCGGGTGGTGGACCAGATCAAAAAAATTTTCCAGGCGAAAAAAGCCGGCCATACCGGCACGCTGGACCCCTTTGCCACAGGCCTTTTGCCGGTGGCTTTGGGACAGGCTACCCGCTTGTCCCGGTTTTTTCTGGGTGGTACCAAACAGTACAGGGCAGTTGTTACCCTGGGGATTGAAACAGATACCCTTGATAAAACCGGCAGAATCACTTTCCAGGCAGATCCGGACCTGGTGTCATCCATTCAGCCGGAACAGGTCAGGCAGGTGACGGCAAAATTTGCCGGGGTACAGCAGCAGGTGGCGCCCAGTTTTTCCGCACTCAAGCACCAGGGCCAGCCGCTTTACAAACTGGCCCGCCAGGGGAAAATGATTAAAAAACCCCCCCGCACCATTGAGATCTACAGCATCAGCGTGCGGCGCATGGATCTGCCGTTGTTTGAAATAGACGTACAGTGCTCCGGAGGAACCTATATCAGGAGCCTGGCCCATGACATGGGGCAGCTGCTCAGGTGCGGCGCCCATTTATCGGGTCTGTGCAGAACCGGTGTCAGCCAGTTTACCCTGGACCGGGCCGTTGACCTGGATATCCTGCACACCTGTGGCCTGCAGACCGCAACAACCCATATCCTGCCCATGTCGGATTGCCTGCCGTTCATGCCGCTGGTACAGGCAGATCCTGTCCTGGAAGAAAAAATCCGCTACGGCCGCAAACTGCTGCACCAGGATATTGCATCTGGAACGGACACAGAGCCGGCAGACGGATTTTTCCGGATAACAGGATCGGACGGCCGCCTTATTGCAGTGGTACAGGCAGATAATAACGGATCAGAATATAATTATTGTTGCGTTTTCACCGGGTAACTGGTATTTAGTCAAGGTTGATTTTTCGTTTTTGTGACGGCGGTTTGGCAAAAAAGAAACAGGTTGTCTGAATGGAATATTGGATAGCCTGCTGCAGCATCTGCATGCCAAATAAAACGCTGTATTTAATGTATTCCAGACAAAGGAGTTTAGACCGTGGTTTTATTAGCAGAAAACAAAGAAGAGATGATCGAACAATTCAAGCTTCATGCGTCAGATACCGGCTCGCCTGAAGTGCAGGTGGCTATTTTGACCCCTAAATTTAAAACTGCAAGAAAATGAAGAAAATTTAGAAAAAATAAACAACGCAAGGAGAGATGGACAAAAAGTTATTCAAGATAATTATTCAGCTATAAGTGATTTAGCAGATGAGAACGAAAGATTAAAAGCTGAACTTAATGGTAATCTTGAAGTATATAAAAAAGAACGTATGGAGATGGAGATCATCTCAAGTATTAAAAACAATGATGTAGAAGTTACTGAATCTTTAAGAAAAAGAATAGAAAATTTAGTAGATACTCATTTTGAAAGGACAAATGCTCTTAAAGCTGAAGAAGAAGCTGAAAGAAAAGCAGCTAAAGCTAAAGAAGAACATAAAAATATGCTCGAAAGATTAAACGATGCTTTAACTGAATCTGAAGCTCAGTTAGGCGTCGTTAAAATGG
>JAWOEJ010000028.1:0-24914 GCA_046482845.1 Desulfobacteraceae bacterium
CATCAATTTTGAAGTTATATAAATAGTACCAATGTGACGTATTAAAGATAAAAAAGAACGGGCTTGGTTTTAACTTCGCCCACTGTTAGTCATTTTACAAAATGACAGATGAAACCTGCTAAAATATCAACGTATTGAAATTGATCCATCAAAATTTATAGGTATACTGGGCGAAGTTAAAACCAGGCCCCACTGAGGACTCTTAATCAATCCTTCCATAGAAATTTGATAATCGAGTATCACTGTCAGGAGAGATAATGTCCTGCAGAGTTTTTTTCTTTGGGGATTTGGGGATAAATTTACCTTGCCCCCGAGGAGGCAATGGCTAAACCTTTGAACTCTGACCTGGCCCACAGGGCCAGGTTTTCTATATTATGATAAAATAAAAAACAAACACTGTTTATATTCTCTATTGACATGTAAAATTAAAACATTGTATTAGTTGTATAAAATATATTAAATAGATAATAAGGTAATTAGGTAAAAGAAAGGCAGGTTTTGATACCAGGTTCATTCAAAGCCTGCCGTTGTTTTATATTCCAGTAGTTTTATGTTTATGAAGTACTTAACTGCATCCAGGAGGTGCCAATGGAAGAAAAACAGAAGCTGCCACAGGAAAACCAGCATTGCAATGACCAGTCTACCGGCGTTTCAAGAAGATCCTTTCTTAAGGGCTTGACAGGAACCGCTGCTGGTATCGGGCTTTCACAGATTTTCAATCCCGCTCTTATTTCCGCACTGGAAAAGGGGCTTGAAAATCATCCTGTTCTCTGGATTCAGGGCCAGGGATGTTCAGGGTGCTCTGTATCTCTGCTGAACAGTGTTGACCCCTCGATTAAAAAAATCCTTCTTAACATTATCAGCCTGCAGTACCATCCAACTGTCATGGCTGCTGAAGGGGAAACTGCTCTGGAAAACCTGTACAGGGTAGCTGAAGCATATAAAGGGAAATTTTCCCTTGTTGTGGAAGGGGCTATTCCCCTGGCAGCCAATGGAAAATACTGCGTCTGCGGAGAACTTGACCACAAAGAAATCACCATGGTTGATATGACAAGGGAACTGGGTGAAAAAGCCGGGAGCGTTCTTGCCGTGGGCACTTGTGCTGCCTTTGGCGGTATTCCCGCCGCAAAAGGCAATCTTACCCAGGCATCAGGCGTAAACAAGGTATTTAAAAAATACAATATTAAAACCCCGGTGGTCAATGTTCCAGGCTGCCCCTCACATCCGGACTGGATTGTGGGAACCATTGCCCATCTTTTGACAAAGGGACTTCCAAAGCTGGACAGCTACGGCTGCCCAACACTGTTTTTCGGCGAAAACATCCATGAAAACTGTCCCTATCTGGATTATTTTGAACAGGATATTTACAGCAAGACCTTTACCGACAAAAAGGGCTGCCGCATGGATATTGGATGCAAAGGCCCTGATACCTATGCTGACTGCTTCAGGCGCAAATGGAACAGCGGCATGAACTGGTGCGTTGAAAATGCCGTATGCATCGGCTGCGTAAACCCCGGTTTCCCCGATTCATCTTCTCCGTTTTACGAAAGTTTATAAATCAGAATTAAAAACAAAACCAGGGAGGTTTTATTATGGCTGGCTGTAAACCAGAAGCTGTACCCGTGGCAGCGGCAGGTAAAAAAATAAAATTATCCATTGATCCGATCACCCGGATTGAAGGCCACCTCAAGGCTGAAGTGGAAGTTAAGGGCGGAAAAGTAGTTGATGCAAGAATCCACGGCGGCATGTTCCGCGGCTTTGAAAACATACTCAAGGGAAGGGACCCCAGGGATGCCACCCAGATCACCCAGCGCATATGCGGTGTCTGTCCCACAGCCCATGCAACGGCATCCAGTCTGGCACTGGACGATGCATTCGGCGTAAAACTGACAAACAACGGAAGAATCGCCAGAAACCTGATTCTGGGCGCCAATTTCCTCCAGTCCCATATTCTCCATTTTTATCATCTTGCCGCCCTTGATTATGTGAACGGGCCTGATGTGGCGCCTTTTGTTCCCAGGTACAAAAACAATGATGTCCGCCTGGACAAGGCCACCAATGCCATTGGCGTTGACCAGTACCTTGAGGCCCTTGAAATCAGAAAAATCTGCCACGAGATGGTGGCCCTGCTGGGCGGTAAAATGCCCCATGTTCAGGGTATCGTTGTCGGCGGTACAACAGAGATCCCCTCCAGGGAAAAACTCAACCTGTACGCCTCAAGATTTAAAACCGTCAGAAAATTTGTAGAAGAGAAATATCTGCCTTTGATCTACCTTCTGGCAGGCCCCTACGGCGATCTTCTCAAAACCGGATCAGGCCACAAAAACTGCATTGCCTTTGGTGTGTTTCCCATGGATGAAGCCGGCAACACGTTGCTGAAACCAGGGGCCTACACAGACGGAAAAGACACCCCCTTTGATCCGGACAAGATTAAAGAATATGTCAAATACTCGTATTTTAAAGATGAAACTTCCGGACTGAACCCCAAAGAGGGTAAAACCATACCTGATCCAGAAAAAGCCTCTGGATACAGTTTTATCAAGGCCCCCCGGTTCAATGACAAACCCCATGAAGCCGGTCCCCTGGCACGGCTGTGGGTCACCAACCCTGAGCTGTCAAAAACCGGTCAGAATGCCCTGGGTGTCAAACGGATCAGAGACTTAGGCGATGCAGCCTTTTCAATCCTTGGAAGGCACGTGGCCCGGGCAGAAGAAACCCTGCTGGTGGCCAAAGCCATTGAACAATGGCTGTCACAGGCCCAGCCCGGCAAAGAAACCTTTGTGCCCGCACCCATCCCTGAATCAGCAGAAGGCCTCGGGCTCACAGAAGCCCCCAGGGGTGCACTGCTTCATTATATCAACATCAAAAACAGTGTGATCAGCAATTATCAGATCACCTCTGCCACCATATGGAACGCCAATCCCAGGGATGACATGGGAGTCAGGGGCCCCATGGAAGAGGCATTGATCAATGTTCCCGTGCCTGACCCGGACAACCCTGTCAATGTGGGACGGCTGATACGATCCTTTGACCCCTGACTGGGCTGTGCCGTGCACGTGCTGCACGCAGAAACCGGCAGAAGAAGCAGTGTTGATCTTCCCCTTTAACCTTAACTTTTTTAACTTTTTTTATATGACATAACCGGTTAAAAATCCCCAAAGGAAAAAAACCACAGCACATGGAAAACCATAAGAAAAAACTGCTTGTACTGGGTGTGGGCAATACCCTGTTAATGGATGAAGGGATAGGCGTCCATGCGGTGCACACCCTGTTAAAGGAAACCTGGCCGGCAGACATTGATTTTATTGACGGCGGAACCTTTACCCAGGACATTTTCTACCTTTTTCAGGCCTATGAAACAGTGCTGGTCCTTGATATCATAAGGGCTGGAAATTCCCCGGGGACCATATACGACCTCAGGGAAAAGGATCTGAGAAAGGATGAAAAACAGCGGCTGTCCCTCCATGACATTGATCTTCTGGATTCCCTTGACATGGCTGAGCTGACAGGAAACAAGCCTGCGCTTTTTTTCCTTGGCATAGAACCGGAAAAGATAGACTGGGGCATAGAACTGAGCAATACCCTGGAAAACCGTTTCCTGACATACCTGGATGCAGTGCGCCTAAAAATTTCCGCTCTTGTGGAGGTGTAAATGGAATATTTCCAGGGAAATACACTGGCCGAACTTGAGAACCATTTGATTGAAAAACTCAGGTATGAATGGGAATGCAATATATTGAGCTTGAAAAGGCGTGCGCCAGACTTTGCCAAAAAAATGAGAATGCCCTCAATTCTGCTGTCAGACATGAAATCTCTGCTGGGCCAGTGGATTTCGGAAACACGGGAAATCAGGCTCAGCAGAGATCTTGTTTTCAACGGCAGATGGGACTCTGTGTGTGAGGTGCTCAAACATGAAATGGCCCATCAGCTGGCATCCACCTTTCCCCAGTCCAGAAACGAGACTGCCCACGGAAAGACCTTTCTTGAATGCTGCCATGCCCTTGGCGCAAATCCCAGGGCTTCGGGTACGTATAAAACACTGGAACAGCGTGTGTTTGAAGAAAGTGATGATGAAAACGACAGGGTAATGATCAAGGTTAAAAAACTCATGAACCTTGCCTTGTCAGAAAACCGCCATGAAGCGGAAAAAGCTGCAGCCAAGGCCAATCAGCTGATTGCAAAGTACAATATTGAGATCCTTGAAAAAAACAAGCCGCGGGAATTTGAATCCATTTTTATTACAAAGCCTGCTCTCAAAAGAAGCCAGGCGGAAAAACTGGCCTGTGTCATTCTTGAAGACCATTATTTTGTAAAACACATCTGGACACATGTTTACATGCCTGAAAAAGAAAGATCAGGCAGAATTCTTGAAATCAGCGGCACCCCGCCCAACCTGAAAATTGCAGATTATGTGTTTCACTATATCCTGAACTATGCAGAACAATGCTGGCACCGGTACAAAAAAGAAAATCCCGGGTGCCGGAGCCGTTCAGGGTTCATGGCAGGTGTTGTAAAGGGCTTTTCCAGAAAACTTGAAGAACAGAAAACAATCAGAGAAAAAACCCAGCATTCAGACGAGGATTCTGACACGGCCCTGACAACCATTGAGGACAAAGAGCTTGTCCGGTTCTTTCACCACCGCTATCCCAGGATCAGCACAACCAGTCTGACATTCCAGTATTCCAGTCCTGCCGCCTATAGATCAGGCATGCGCCAGGGCCAGGATCTGACCATTTCCAAAGGCATTACATCAACAGGGCAGGACAGCGGCAGACTGCTGGAATAAAGTCAAACGGCTGCCCTGCGCTTCCTAAACATTTTCCGGGGCAATAAAATTGCCGTCAAACGCCTTCTGCAGCAACAGGATTGTCAAGGATGCCGATTTTCTGAATTTCTGTTTCCAGAAAATCCCCCGGCTTGAGAAACAATGGCGGCTTTCTGGTAAATCCCACACCACTTGGGGTGCCTGTTAAAATAAGGGTACCGGGCAAAAGAGTGGTACTTTCAGACAGATAGGCCACCAGCTCGGGCACACTGAAAATCATATCCGAGGTTGAACTCTTCTGAACTGTTTCCCCATTGAGCCGGCACTCAATATCCAGATCATTGGGATCTTTGATCTCATCAGCGGTTACAATGCAGGGCCCCAGTGGACAGAAGGTATCAAAACTCTTGCCCCTGACCCACTGCCCGCCCCCGGCATGCTTCTGCCACCGTCTGGCTGAGACATCATTGCCACAGGTGTATCCCAGAACATAATCCAGGGCATTCTCCTTTGTCACATTTTTGGCCTTTTTCTTTATCACAACCACAAGCTCTGCCTCGAAATCCACCTCCGGCCCCCGTTTGCAGGCGCCTGGAATTTCAATGGCCTGTCCAGGTCCTGTAATTGATGCCGGATTTTTCATAAAAATTACCGGGTGCTCTGGTAGCGGCATTCCTGTTTCTCGGGCATGCATGGTATAATTCAGCCCGATGCAGAACACAGCAGGCGGCTCAATGGGAGCCAAAACCTGTTTTACCACTGCTTTTTTATCAATTATCTTACCCTTGTCAAAGATATCCCCTTCAATCAAAGAGGCTTTACCATCTCTGAAATCACATCCCAGAAGCACATTGCCGCTGTTGTCTATAAACCGTATAATCTGCATATAAAATCGTCCTTAGTTTTTGATTTTCTTAACCAGTGATCCCTTTCTTCTATTTTTTACCCGATTTTCATGTTCTCGTTTGTGACAGGTAACCGTTGGGGACGGTGCTATTTAAAAAACCTGATGTTCGAGTCTCCGGTTTGTTTTTAAATCCGGTTATTGGGCCGGTCAAAGACTTCCAGATATTTCTGGCACAGCATTTTTTTTCTGATACGTATTGATTTTTCCCTGGCCTGAACAACGTTTTTGACTGGAATTTTATTGTCCTTATACCAATGATCTGGATTGTTTAAAAATTGTTTAAGTTCTATTGTGGCCTCCTCAGCATTGCCGCAGGATTTTATCAGATTGGGGGTAAAGCCTGGTCCGTAATTCTTTTTGGAAATTTCTATAATCTGCTGCCGGGAAAACTCCCACAGCCCGTCCGGATCAAGAAGAATGACCGGCGCCAGGGGATTTTCATGCAGTTTCATGGATGTAATTGTAATGGACAATTCTTCAGCACTGCCGTACCCGCCGGTATTGATAATGGGCAGATTGCTCAATTTCTGAATATGATCCTGCCTTGCCAGACGAAGGCCTTCTTTATAGTTGATCAGCCCGTCACAGGTGGTCAAAGATTCCTGGTTTTCACCTTCAAGATCTATGGCAACCCCGATGCTCATGATATTGTACTGCCGGGCAATATCGTTGGCTTCCTTCATCAGACCGGGACCGCCGCCGTGTACAATACCCATTTCGTTTCCTAGGGCGGCAGCCAGCATTTTCAGCAGCCCGATGGTCAACCGGTTATCAGCTTCTTTTGTATGTGATCCGTAAAAGGCAAACCAGTAGCGCACCCTGTCAAAACGGGATTTATCATCTGGTTCCATAAAACAGCCATGGTAAAAGGTGTACAGCTTGTCAATATTTAAATCATACCTTAGAAATTCACAATCCGAATGCGGGGCATGGGTAACATGGATCATTTTTTTAATATAATCATCATCAAAGGAAGGGGTTGGGGTTTCTATTAAAAAAGTTCTAAGCCCGCTCCGCCTCAGGGCGTCCATCACTTCAGGGGAGGGAAAGGCATGGCCCAGAAAAATCCGGCTGTTCACACCGCCCAGGGCAAAGAGCTTGTCAAGGGTTTTCTGGTAGCTGCACTCAAGGACATCAGGACTGGGCAGCCTGGGTTTGCGGAAGGTACTTTCAAAAATTGCATTCTTAATGATCTCAAGCTGTGCTTCCCCGTTGACATCTGTGGCCCTGGGGATCTGGATAAAATTCCCCTTGTTCAGAATCATTCCCAGGGCATCTTTTTCAATTGACTGAAACAGGGTCTGAATTTCAGAGGTGGTTAACAGATCGTACAGGCGGTACCCGTTCTTTATCTTTATTTTCTCCAGCGGCACCGTCAAGGGATTGTTTGCCCTGAAAAAACGAATCCTTACCTTGATGTCCGACAATACAACATCACCATCTCCGTAATTGTACAATTCCACCTGCCGGTCCCGGAAGGTACGGAAAGGATCAAGTATCCGGGCGGGCAGATGCTCGATATTTTTTTCTTCAGGGTCCACAATCACGTCAACAACGCCGATGATATCCCCCAGAGAAATTTTAACGGCACCAACAAAAAGGTCCCCTTTTTTCAGGCGGGTGCGGTTCAGGTCAATCTGAATTCTTGAGCGTATCTTGCTTAAAGCACTGCGGCCCTTTTTAATGACAGAACCAATACTGGTCGAATTGACGGCCCAGGGCTCAAACAGATACTGATAGGGCTCCAGCTCAACCTTAATAAAGTCACAGGGTTTCCCGGTGGCAGGGTCGATTTCCTCACAAATCTCAAACCCGTCATAATAGCCTTTATCCACTTTCCTGCCCACAAACAGCCTTTTGTGCAGATAATGGCGCACGTCATTCACCCGCAGTTCAGGATCCAGAACAGCAATGCGGCCTATCTCATCCCCTTTTTTAAACAAATCCAGGGGATTTTTTAAAAGCGGATTGAGATTTTCAATTTTCCCATCCAGAAAAAGACTGGAGCCTTCCAGAACCGGAAGGGTGTCAGGGGTTGAACGGTCTGTTTTAATACCGATCTGGGCATTCCCGCTTCTGGCAGAAAAAATAAAGGGCTTTTGTTCCTGTACAGCACCCTTGATATAATCCGATACATGGGGGAAAAAGAATTCAGCCTTGACATGGTCCTGACTTTTGGACTTTTTGTGAATTTTCTGAATATATCCATCTGAACTGATTATCTGTGCTATGGTCATAAAAAAATTTTCCTGTCAAAATGAGACCCCGGAAGGGATTTCTTTTTTGTTCTGTCAATGGTAAAGTCGGGCTTGATCATAACATGGGGTGGGGTCAGGCTTCGGTTATTGCGCTTTTGTTTAAATTTGCCTTTAAACAGAGTCCTTTGTCAAAAGCGTAATAACCGAAGCCCGACCCCCTTGATCATCAAATATAATGAATCCCGAATTTAAAAAATGGAACCCTGAAAATGACAGTGTTTTACAACAATGAAAAAGTCAATATATTCCTTAATCATCTGACCCAAAAGCAGGCCGATCTGGCCGTCCTTGTCCTTGCATCCCAGGGCATAAAAGCAGAGGCTGAAGAAAACAACGGTTTTTTCGACCTGCACCTGGACGAGGAAAAAACAGCAGCCGCCTGCACCATCCTTGAAACATACTATGATGAAAACACAAAGCAGGGCTCTGATATTGGGCAGACCCCGCTGCCCCGGCTGAAAAAAATCACTCCCCTGCTGATGGCAGCCGTTATCAGCATAATTCACGTTGGATGCGTGTACACTGGATTCCACAGCAGGGCTGTTATCATGTTCGGGTCCTCGGGCCTCTATATTCTTCAGGGGGAGTATTACAGAATCTTTACGGCCCTTCTCCTCCATGCGGACATGGAACATCTTGCCGGCAATATTGCCGGCATTCTGATATTCGGCAGTCCCGTCTGCACCCTGACAGGAAACCTCAGGGGCCTTTTACTTCTGGCTGGTGCCGGGTCTGCAGGAAATCTTATCAATGCATTGATGTACAAAACCGCCCGCCTCTCCATAGGGGCATCCACAGCGGTAATGGGAGGTGCCGGCATTCTGACTGTCCTTCAGATCAAAAGAAAGGCATCGCTCAAGGGCCTTAAACCCGCTGTTTTTTTACCCCTTGCTGCAGGGGCCGCATTGGTCGGCATGCTCAGCGGCGGGGAAAACACAGATGTGTCCGCCCATATTTTCGGGTTTATCTCCGGCATTGGCATTGGATTTTTCTGTGACCCCACCCCATAGATTTCAATTTCCCGAAAAAAAACAATACCCCTTAATACCCCCTAACACTAAACACTTAAAACTTAAAACTTAAAACTTAAAACCTAAAACCTAAAACTTAAAACCTAAAACCTAAAACTTAAAACCTAAAACTTAAAACCTAAAACTTAAAACTTAATCCCCCCTTCAAAAACAAGAACCGCCGGTCCTGTCTTAAAAATATGGTTACTGGTCCTGTCCCATTGAACATCAAGATCTCCTCCGGCAAGATGGATCAGGGCGCTGTCTTTGGTTCTCCCTGTAATATGGCAGGCAACCAGTGCCGCACAGGCGCCAGTGCCGCAGGCCATGGTTTCACCGGCACCCCGCTCCCAGACCCGCATTTTGATTTCCCTGGGATTTAATACCTCAACAAATTCCACATTGGTTTTTTCCGGAAATTTTTCATGAATTTCTACTGCTCTTCCCTGTTCTGCAACATTAATCGTACTGACATTGTCAACAAAAATAACAGCATTGGGATTTCCCACAGAAAGGGCGGTCACTGAAATATCTCTGCCGTTGACCTCAAGTTTTTTTTCAATCACATTTTCTGCATCAGAAACAAAGGGAATTTTTTCTGGTTCAAAACAGGGCTCTCCCATATCAACCCTTACCCTGGCAACCCCCCGGGCATCATGTTCGAGCACATGGGTAACAATTGTTCCTGCGCGGGTTTCAATATTTATGACCGGGTCCTTTACAATGCCCCGGTCCATGAGATAGGTGGCAAAACACCTGATCCCGTTGCCGCACATTCCGGCCTCAGAGCCATCAGCATTAAAAATTCTAAACTTTATATCATGGGTTCTGGAATCAAGAATAATTAAAATTCCGTCCCCTCCTATGCCGAAATGCCTGGCACACAGCTGCTTTGACAATTCCTCATAGGAAATCCTGCTGTTTATCTCCCCGGATCGGTCATCAATTACAATAAAATCATTTCCCAGTCCGTGCATTTTGGTAAACGCTATTTCCATTTTTTCCTCCACTAAGGGCCATGATGGGGTGAATCAGATCTCTTCACCAAAATAATATCTCAAGGGTAATATTCATCTGCATTGATTCAGGGTTCTAAAAATCGGATCAGACAGAACTTCTATCTGCCATTGTCGAATATTTTTCATTTTTTCCAGATCCTCCAGGGATCGAGGCGGCTCTGCGGCAATGGCAGCTATCAGGGCATTATTGATTAAAAAACCAGGTTCAAGACCTGTTTTTCTGCTGACCAGGGTCCGCATTTCCTTTAATGCCTTTATTCTTTCAGATACACCGGGATCCGGTTCTGCGGCTCTTTTCCTGGGATACGCGGGCAGATCCCTGTCTTTCATCTCAAGTCCTCTGGAAATGGCAGTTAAACACGCTTCTCCATACATGCCTATCTGTCTGCCGCTTAACGCCCCTGAATTTTTCAATCCTGATATGGACATTGGTTTTTCCTCGGCCAGTCTTGAAATGGCTGAGGCACTCATCACTTTAAACAGAGGTCTGTCCTTTTCTATGGCAATTTTTTCTCTCAAATGAAGGAGGCTTTCCAGAACAGCAAGGTTTTTTCTGCTCATTTTGCCTGCCCCCTTAAATTTTAAAAACAGCGGTTCTGTTCCGTTGTTTTCAAACCTTACCCCGGCCTGAATGGCAAATTCCTCCTCTGCCCAGGCCAGCCTGCCCTTTTTTTTCAACTGATCCGTCAAAATCTCGGAAAGTTCAACCAGGTGGATCACATCAGTAATGCTGTAAGCAATCATCTCCTTTGACAGGGGGCGTTTTGACCAGTCTATCTTCTGAAAGCGTTTATCCACATCAAGATTAAAATGCTTGTGCAAAAGGGCGGCCAGGCCCCGCTTATGAATACCGAGAAATCTGCAGGCAATTTCAGTATCAAAGAGGTTGTTTACCCGTATATTAAAATCCCGGTCAAGACTTCTCATATCAAAATCTGCGCCGTGAAACACCTTGGTTATGCCGGGGTCTTCAAACACCGGGCGAAAGGACTCAAGGGACACCGGTGCCAGCGGGTCCACAAGAAAAGGGCTGTTTGAATCGGCTATCTGTACCAGGCATACCTTTTCCTTATAGTGGTACATTGAGTCGGCCTCAAGATCCACACCAAGCTGTTTTTCATTTTTCAAAGATTTGCATTTTCTGTTCAGTTCATTCTGTGTGTTGATCAATGTATATTCAATCATTTTTTTCTTGACCGTTTCAGGGAGTTCCCTTAAAATTAGTTTTTTTTATGAAACATAAAATATTAGAGTGATGTATCATAATACCTGTACAAATTAAATATGAAATTTCACTGTCGAATCTGTACTTAATTTAACTTGATCCAAACCAATCCAGAGATGCAGGATTAAGTGTGAACAATAAAATTGGATAACAAAATGATTACCATAACACTTCCTGACAACAGTATAAAGACTTTTAATGAATATCCCGAAGCAGCAGATGTGGCAAAAAGCATTTCCGAAGGACTTGCCAGAAACTGCGTTGCCGTTGAAATTGACGGCAGATATATTGATATGAACACCCCTTTAAAAGAGGACTGCCGTATAAGACTGATCACCACCAGAGACAGGGAAGGGCTTGAGATTCTCCGGCACAGCTCTGCCCATGTCATGGCTGAAGCGGTTCAGAACCTGTACAGGGATGCCAAACTGACCATAGGACCTGTTGTTGAGGATGGCTTTTACTATGATATTGATATGGAAAGCCTGTCAAAAGACGATTTTCCGGCCATTGAAGCTGAAATGAAAAAAATCATCAAAGAAAAAAAGCCTTTTAACCGCAGGGAAGTGTCAAAGGAAGAAGCCCTTGAAATATTTAAAGACAATCCCTATAAAACTGAATTGATCAATGAACTGGAAGACCAGACCATCAGCCTGTACACCCAGGGTGAATTTACCGACCTCTGCAGGGGGCCCCACCTTCCCCATACAGGAATGATCAAGGGATTCAAACTGATGAAGGTGTCTGGCGCCTACTGGCGGGCGGACCAGAACAACAAACAGCTCCAGAGGCTGTACGGCACGGCTTTTTTTGACAAAAAAGAACTTAAGGCCCATATCCACCTCATTGAGGAAGCCCAGAAACGGGACCATAGAAAACTCGGAACAAAACTTGATCTTTTTTCTTTTTACCAGGAAGCCGCGGGCATGCCTTTTTTCCATGCAAAGGGAATGGAGATGTGGAATGCGCTGCTGGCCTATTGGCGCAAAGAACACAAAGCTGCCGGCTATGTGGAGACCAAAACACCTGTCATGCTCAACCGCGCCCTGTGGGAAAAAAGCGGGCACTGGGAAAATTACAGGGAAAACATGTACACATCCATTGTGGATGATGAAGAGTATGCCATAAAACCCATGAACTGCCCCGGCGGCATGCTGCTTTACGGAAGCCGGTCCCACTCCTACCGGGATCTGCCCATCAGGGCCGGGGAAATCGGCCTGGTACACCGGCACGAACTTTCAGGTGCCCTGTCAGGCCTGTTCAGGGTCCGGGCCTTTCACCAGGATGATGCCCACATCTTTATGACTCCGGACCAGATTGAAAGTGAAATTTTCGGTGTTTTGAACCTGACGGAACGGATCTACTCAAAATTCGGCCTTGGCTTTCATCTGGAACTGTCCACCCGGCCCAAAAAATCCATCGGCACGGATGAACAATGGGAACAAGCCACCCAGGGTCTTGAAAATGCCCTTAAAAAATACAACAAAGACTATATGATCAATGAAGGAGACGGGGCCTTTTACGGGCCCAAGATTGACATTCACATCAAGGACGCCCTGGGAAGAACCTGGCAGTGCGGCACCATTCAGCTGGACATGTCCCTGCCCGAGCGCTTTGATCTCACCTACAAGGGAAAAGACAATGAAAAGCACAGACCCATCATGATCCACAGGGTTATCTTCGGCTCCATTGAAAGATTTTTCGGCATTCTGGTGGAACATTTTGCAGGAAAGTTTCCCCTGTGGCTGGCCCCGGTCCAGGCAGTGCTGCTGCCCATCAACGATGACATGACTGCCTATGCAGAAGAAATAAAAACCAGACTGGAACAAAAAGATATCCGGTGCCAGGTAGATGCCAGGACAGAGAGCCTTAAAAAGAAAATCAGAGAGGCCCAGATCAATTATATCCCCATGATCATAACCATTGGAGAAAAGGAAAAAACCTCTTCCACCCTTTCCGTCAGAACCCTGGACGGCAGTGTGAAAATGGGTCTTTCCATGGAGGAGCTGCTCAAACCGGTGCTTAGTCACATAGACGAAAGACGGCTTGACCATGATTTCCTGAAATAATTGATTACCTGGCCCTTATACGATTCTTTCATATAACCCACATGTCCTGGCGGACACAACGAAGAATGGGTCGAAGACGCGCAGCCAACAGGAGAGTGCCGCCCCCAGCGGTTGCCTGTCAGGAACAGCGACCGTCGGAGGACTTTTTGCTCTGCCAGGCTAAAAATCAAAAACTGCGGCCACTGGTCCTCAAACAGTTTGATTTTTTTAAAGTCCTCCAGTCCGATTTCCGCGTCGGCCCCTGCAGCAATGGCAGCGAGAAAAGACGCTTTATCCCCTGCAGGGGCAAGGATACCTGGTTTTATCGTTTGTTCCATAACACCTTCTTAAATAATTTTTATATAACCCACATGTCCTGGCGGACACAACGAAGAATGAAACAGGAGAGAGCCGCTCCCAGCGGTTGCCTGTCAGAACAGCAACCGACGGAGGACTTTTTGCCCTGCCAGGCTAAAAATCAAAAACTGCGGCCACTGGTCCTCAAACAGTTTGATTTTTTTTAACGCCTGGCAGGGCAAAAAGTCTGATCTCCTTTGGTTCTCAATGTTCCTGACAGGCAACCGCTGGGAGCTCTTAATCGGCTGTTTCAGATAAACGTCCATTCCTTTCTGTTAAAATTGAGTGGTTTTCAATAAAAATCCCTGGAAGCCGGAGATTGACAATACACTTCCATATAGGATTCAAAAGACCTTAAGTATCTTTTTTTAAATCCCCAGATAAAATCAGGATGTTTTTCAGGGCCAAGAACCTTGAGGTGTTGATTCAGATATTTTAAGCCCAGAACGTTACCGGGCCGGACCATGCCCCTTGAATCAATGGCATCCTGCTTTGCCAGCTTATCTGCAAGATGCTGACCATTTCTAAAGGCCTGATGGTTTTCTATATCCCTGAAGGTCAGACAGGAAGAAAAAAGAACCCCCGTCAAAAAAATCAGGACATACATTGTATATGGTTTCATGAAAACACTCCTTTTACTCGATCATCAAATTTTTATAGAAGGACCGAGCGCCGCCCCCAACGGTTACCCTTCAGCAGCATCCATGCCATGATTGTCATGAAGACAAACATCCAGTGCAGATACCATATTGTACAGACCCGGCAGATTTGATTCAAACAGCTTTGAAAATGCCTTAAATGCTCTTACAGCCCGTTTCTGATATGCCGCTTCCCGGGTAATCGCGTAAAGCCTTAAAAGATTCATGACAGCACAGGCATTACCCGAAGGAAGGGCATTGTCATAAACAGGTTTTTCCCTTGCCATCAAAAGTTCCTGATCATGGGCGGTCATGAAAAACCCGCCGTTCTCTCTGTCTTCGTAACATTCTTCCATTATTTTATCAAGACTTACCGCTGTGTCAAGCCAGTATGAATCAGCATCCGCCTGAAACAGATCAAGAAGCCCTGCCGAAAAAAACGCATAATCCTCAAGAAACCCGTGACCAGCAGCCCTGCCGTCTTTGAAGGACCGGTACAGGCGGCCGTCTTTATAAAGATGGTTAAGAACAAAGAGAGCGGCTTTTCTGGCTGCTGACACATAAGCCGGACGGTTCAGGACCCTGCCTGCCCCGGCAAAGGCTGAAATCATCAGTCCGTTCCAGGCCGTAATGATTTTTTCATCCCTGATGGGAGTTGGCCGGTTCTTTCTGTGAAGATAGAGTTTTTCCTTTGCTTTTTCAATAAGGGATTTAAAAGCCTTTTCATCCTGACCAAGGGATTCTGCCACTTCTGCCAAAGGGCGATTAACATTTAAAATATTTTTCCCGTCAAAATTGCCGGCCGGTGTTACATTAAAGTAGAGCGCCGCAGCCTGCGCTGTTCGGCTGTCCAATACGGTTTCAAGTTCTTCAGGGGTCCAGGTGAAAAACGCTCCTTCTTCACTTTTATTGTTTTCTGAAAGGCTGTCCGCATCCGTGGCCGAATAAAAAGCCCCGTCCAAAGAGGTCATATCCCTTTGTACGTATAAAAGCGTTTCTTCAACCACCTTTCTGAACCGCCTATTTCCTGTGACCTGAAAACCGTGAAGATACGCAGAAACAAGCAGGGCATTATCATAGAGCAT
Source organism: Desulfobacteraceae bacterium (assembly GCA_046482845.1). Lineage (GTDB taxonomy): Bacteria > Desulfobacterota > Desulfobacteria > Desulfobacterales > Desulfobacteraceae > DATFJZ01. The sequence goes on from JAWOEJ010000028.1 coordinate 15,313, forward strand.
TTTTTCAAAATGAGGCACCAGCCATTTTTCATCTGTGGCATACCGGTGAAATCCGCCCCCGGCATGATCATAAATCCCGCCTTGCGCCATTTTTAAAAGGGTCAGGTCGGCCATGTGCAGCAGGGTTTTATCATTTTTTCTACGGTACTGATCCAGGAGCAGGCTGACCGGCATGGAGGACGGAAACTTCGGGGCCCCTGAAATCCCTCCGTTTTTACTGTCAAACTGCTGCTTTAACAAAGAAACGGCATTGTCAATCACATGGGCCTGCGGCAGTCCGGCGCCTTTTTCAATCTGCACTGTTTTCTGCAGGGCCTCAGTGATCTGCAATGAACTTCTGTCAATGATTTCATAATCTTTATCCCAGGTTTCCCGGATTTTCTTTAAAAGGGTTAAAAACCCCATAAGCACACCCCGGTCCCCGTCCCGTGCCGGAAAATACGTGCCCCCGAAAAACGGTTTTTTTTCAGGCGTCAGACAAACGGTCATGGGCCAGCCGCCCCTTCCTGTAAGCACCTGAACGGCCTTCATATAAATAGAATCCACATCCAGGCGCTCCTCCCGGTCCACTTTCACAGGAATAAAATTGCCATTGATAAAAGCGGCAATCTCCAGATCTTCAAAGGATTCCTCTTCCATGACATGGCACCAGTGACAGGTGGCATATCCCACAGAAAGCAGAACAGGCCTGTTCTCTGACCGGGCCGCATCAAAGGCTTCTTCTCCCCAGGGATACCAGTTTACAGGATTATGGGCATGCTGAAGCAGGTAGGGACTGGACTCCAGGAAAAGACGGTTGGTAAACAAAGCCCATCCGTTTTCATCCAGATGGCGGGTTCTTGGACTATAGGTACTGCCCCTTGATTTTCTCATGGCAGCATATGCTTGATCGAGTTCCATATTTCACCTCATAACCTGATTTTTTTACTCGGTTATCAAGTTTTTATGGAAGGGCCGATTAAGAGCCCCCAACGGTTGCCTGTCAGGAACATTGAGAACCTAAGGAGATCAGACTTTTTCCCTGCCAGGCGTTAAGAAAATCAAGCTGTTTGAGGACCAGTGGCCGCAGTTCTTGATTTTTAGCCTGGCAGGGAAAAAGTCCTCCGTCGTTCTCGTTCCTGACAGGCAACCGTTGGGGCGGTGCATTTCAAAAAACTTGATGATCGAGTTTTAAGACCTGATTTTTTTAAGCAGACTGTGGTAGGCCGCCGTGATTTCAATAAACCCGTCTTCTGAACCTCCCTTGTCAGGATGGTGCTGCCGGGCCAGTTTACGGTACCGCCGGATTAAAGACGCTTTATCCATGGTTTTAATCTCTTCCTTTTTAATGTTAAAAATCTTCATGGCCCGGGTTCTGCTGACCCTGGGGCCTTCAGGTTTCGGGGGATCATGAAAATGATGGCGGAAAATAAAATCATTGTAAAGCTCCTTGAGCAGGGTGGTATCCCCGTAATCATGATCAAAAAACATAAACACATAGCGCAGCAGGTATTCATCAAGAATCTGCGGGCTGCCGAACAGCTCCTGGTTTACCCGGCAGATTTCCTGGATAAAAAAATTGTCCACTTTTCCCTGATCCAGGACATGGGGCATTTTTTTTGCCATCATCCCCTGGAAAAACCCCTGAAGATTAAAAACAGTGTAGACATAGGATTTTAGCTCATTTTCCGGAAGAATGGCTTCCTGAACCAGGAAAAGCTGTTCAATCTCATCCCTGGATTTGTCTAATAGATGCCGGAACAACACTTCAGGCATATTTTCCAGAGGGCCCTGATCCATATTACCGAATTTTAAAAAATGCACACGCCGTTTATCCAGTTCATGGACTGAGCGGGAAATACGGGCTTTTTCCCGGTCTGTTAACCTGATTTTTTTCCCGGATTGAGAACGGTTTTGAAAGGTTTCAAGCGCCCTTTGTATATCCGGCCTGATCCATGGCCAGAACAGATCCTCCAGCTCATCCTGATAAGCATCAATCCCCTGCTCATCAAGCATATCCTGAACAGATTCATCAATATAAAAGGAATTTCCCCCGGGATAAACAATGAAATTCGAAGGATCTTCTCCCAGATCCAGCAGATGTCGATGGGTCAGCTCCCCGTTTAACATGCAGGACTCCCTTAAAAAATAACGGGATGTATTATTTATTCGTTTAAACGCAATGTACATGATTTCACTCCCTGATTTTTCGAATAACTGAACATCCTTTGATTCTTGTGGGCGGCAGACTAACACCCTGTCTCAGTCATAACAGAAAAGTATCGTGATGGCTTGATCGCGGACTTGGTACATTATTTTCTTCCAGATCCCTTAGGCATTAAATTAGCCGTGGGTAAGCGCTGATAGACAAAAATATATATATTGAAATTATAAGCAATTTATATTCCAGATCTCTGCTTATAAAAAGAATCTTTTCTTAAAAGCATTTCAGCGAAATCTATAGTTTTTTCGAAAAATAAGTAAAGTATCCCAGTATTTTTCTTATTAATTGTTCCCTGTTTCACAATAAAATTTAGAATCCCTTTTATTGTTTGACACTCAAAATTATATTATGATAGGTTTTATCATGAAAATTTACAAAACAAAACCTGCAGGGTAAAAAAAAATGGATTCTCCAGGTAAATTTGAAATAAAAAGCGGATACATTCCCGGTGCCATCGGCCGGGTGACTGAGCTTCACGGCAGATATTATCATGACAACTGGAATTTTGGCGTGTATTTTGAATCCAAGGTGGCATGCGAGCTTTCAGCCTTCATGAACCGGTTCAATCCGGAAAACGACGGGATATGGTTTGCCGTGGTCAACGGCCGTATTGTGGGATCCATTGTGATTGACGGCATCCATGCTTCTGACAAAGGGGCGCATCTGCGCTGGTTCATTGTTTCCGATGCTTTAAAGGGATACGGCAGAAAGCTGATCTATACGGCAATGGATTTCTGCAGAACCAGGGAATATAAAAAAATATATCTCTGGACCTTTAAAGGTCTTGATACAGCAAGGCATTTATACGAAGACTGCGGTTTTAAAATCATTAAACAGAAAAAAGGCGCTCAGTGGGGAACTGAGGTGATTGAACAATATTTTGAATTAAACAGAATATAATCTGTTTTTTTTTCGATCGAGGTTGACAAATACAATACAGGCTTTTTATATTTAATATGATACCCCCAAAAGATCTTTTCGCTTGAAGATCAAACAGCAGGGGGTTAAAAAAACAAATATCAGGCGTGATCAGGTATGAGGATGGTTTAAAATTAAAAAGGGTAAGCCCGCATTTTTAACGGGGGATGGGAGTAAATTCTGTAATAAATAAGCTTAAACAGTGGTGGAGGCTGATTATGACACGCAAGAACACCCAAAAAACCGTAGAAAGGATTCTCGGCTTTGCCGGTATAACTATTAATGGTTCCAGGGACTGGGATATCCAGGTGCATAATGAAAATTTTTACAACCGGGTACTGGCTGAAACAGATCTGGGTCTGGGAGAAAGCTATATGGAAAAATGGTGGTCTGCAAAAGCCCTGGATCAATTCATAGAACGTCTGCTCAATGCGGACATTGAAAGCTTTCTTAAAAAAAATGCCAGATTTTTACTGGATTTTGTAACGGCAAAAGTATTTAATTTACAGACCCGGCAGCGCTCGCTCCAGGTGGGACTGAGACACTACGACATAGGCAATGATCTGTTTAAAAGCATGCTGGACAAACGCATGCTGTACACATGCGGATACTGGAAAAACGCAGAAACCCTTGATGAGGCCCAGGAAGCCAAACTGGATATGATATGCAGGAAAATCAACCTCAAACCCGGTATGAAAGTACTTGACCTGGGATGCGGCTTTGGCGCATTTGCCAAATTTGCCGCTGAAAACTATGGCGCCCGGGTTATTGGATACAATATCTCAAAAGAGCAGGTAAAACTGGGAAAGGAAATGAACAAAGGACTGCCCGTTGAACTCAGACAGGAAGACTACCGCAATGCCAGCGGCAAATTTGACCGTGTTCTCTCCATTGGAATGTTAGAACATGTGGGCCCCAAAAATTATCGGAAATATATGAAAATCGTTAACAACACCCTCAAGGACGACGGCATTGCCTTTATCCATACCATAGGGGGCAATCGGACCACCACAGTAACCAACAGATGGGTGAACAAATATATATTTCCCAATGGTAAGGTTCCTTCCATAGCCCAGCTGGCAAAGGCCATGGAGGGCATTTTTGTCGTGGAAGACTGGCACAATTTCGGGGAAGACTACGATAAAACCCTGATGGCCTGGCATGACAATTTTACAGCGGCCTGGCCCAGGCTTCAGAACAGGTATGGAGAAAAATTCTATAGAATGTGGAAATTTTATCTGCTGTCCTGTGCCGCTGCATTCAGGGCAAGAACAAATCAATTATGGCAGGTGGTCATGACAAAAACCGGGACCCCCCAGCCCCAGTGCAGGATTGTGTAAACGTATGAAAACCTTTGATGCCGCAGTTGTCGGGGCAGGGCCTGCTGGTACGGCATGTGCGGGAGAACTGAAACGGCTGGGTGTTGACACCGTGCTTCTTGACAAAGCAGATTTTCCGCGCAACAAGCTCTGTGCCGGCTGGATCACCCCTGAGGTGATCAAGGATCTCAATCTGGACGTTGAGGACTATCCCGGTGGAATGACCGAATTTAACCGGATCAAATTTCACGTTCACGGGGTCTGCATTCCTGTTATGACCAGGCAGTATTCCATACAGCGTTTTGAGTTTGACCACTGGCTGCTCAGCCGGGTCAAGTCATTGTTCTGCAGACACAAGGTCACAAACATAACAGAAAAAAACAACAGGTATATCATAGACGACAAATTCTGCGCCCGCTATATCATTGGGGCCGGGGGAACCCACTGCCCGGTTTACAGAGCATTGTTTTCAACATCCAGTCCAAGGAACAGAAAAACACTTATCATTACCATGGAAAAAGAGTATCACACAGAATTTACAGAAAAAGACTGTCATCTCTGGTTTTTTGACCACCGCCTGCCCGGCTATTCCTGGTATGTTCCCAAAGCCGGCGGCTACCTGAACATCGGCACAGGGGGAAAAGCCCTGCCCATGAACAGAAAAGGACAGCATATCCATGATCACTTTGAAGCCCTGGTAAAAAAACTTTTAAAAAAGGGATGGATCAGCACCCCTCCCTCCCATGTAAAAGGATATGCCTACCATTTAAGGAACTCTGATGTCCGCCCCTGTATGGGAAACGCCTACCTGACAGGCGATGCTGCCGGTCTTGCCACCAGGGATATGGGAGAAGGTATAGGCCCGGCCGTAAAAAGCGGTATTCTTGCCGCCCGCTCCATTGCCCTGGGCCGGCCCTATACGCTTAAAAAAATCAAACAATACAGCCTGCCCGGGATTCTCATGTCACGCTTTTTTTAAGGGTGGCTTTAAAACCTGTCCGGCCTGAACAAAATGGTATCATCGGCCATTTTAATATTTTTTATACCGGTCATGAACATGGCTTTTTTCAATGTATTGTGTATATGTTCCAGGTGAAGCTTAACCCCGAGGCTGCCTGCACCTACGGCCGCCCTTATTATATCCCTGCCCAGCAGTACTGCATCCGCTCCCAGGGCCAGCATTTTAAGCACATCATATCCTGTTCTTACACCGCCGTCCGCTGTAATGGGGACATCTTCTCCCAGTTTTTCCCTTACCATGGGCAGAACCTCAGCAATGCCCGGAGTCGCGTCAAGTACCCGGCCGCCGTGATTGGATACAGAAATGGCAGCAACACCTGCCTCCACGCATTTAAACGCTTCTTCCGGCAGCATAATGCCCTTTACAATAAAGGGAAGCGAGGTAAATCCGACAAGCTCCTTTATATCCCTGACACTTTTTCTGAAAACCGGCTGTCCATGCCTGGCCATAATGGTGGACCCGCATCCGTCCAGATCCACACCAACCGCTTTGCAGCCAAGGTCTTCTGCTCTTTCAATGAGCTTTTTCAGCACATCCTGGGCCCTTGGCTTAAAAATGGGAATACCATAGCCATTGCAGGCGGCCATGGCCTTCAGGGAAGGATTGTCATCAAGGGTATAGAACCAGGTATCCCCGCGGAGTCCAATGGTTCCTGCTTCCTTTGACCCCTTTAGCACAGAAGTACAGAACGCGGTTTCATCCAGGGCATCATTGTATTTTCCCGCGCCTGCAGTAGAAGATGCCATGACCGGAAAATCCAGATCAATACCCAGAAATGAGGTGGACGTATCCGGCTCAAAATGGTCTCCCAGAACAGAAAGATTGAGTTTTACATCGGCAAGGGCATTGATATTTGCCTTAAACGACAGGCCCTGACCTACCCCGCCAAGGCCAATGGGTTTTCCATAGGCCTCTTTCTGGCATATTTTATCAAAACTGCCGTCACAGAACGGATACACGGCACATATGCCCTTCAGCTTTTTCCGGGCCATATCCCTGACCTGCTCCAGGGTGTCAGGTTTTGATTCTGCATCCATTATCATTCTCTGATCAGAATGACAATTATCGCATTCTCCGGGTTTATTCTCCTGATAAAATGTCTTGTGACAAACCGAACAATACCACTTATTCATTTCACCCTCATTTTCAGTCATCTCACCCTCCCCTGCAAATACGTTAGATTTTTATGGTGTATTGTGATGTACTGGCTTTAATTTGGACATGGTCATAACATCGGCCACCCGGGGTGGGGTCAGGCTTTCGTTATTAACATTATCGTGTGTTTTATGGTTTGACTGTGCTTTTCTGTCCGATAACGTCAATAACAAAAGCCTGACCCCGCTGGCCCGCCAAATGTGACGAATGGCCCATGTTATGACCAGGCCCTTTAAGTTAAAACTTAACATGACATAAAAAACAGGATAATTCACGTAAAATTTTAATTGCACTGAAGCATCAGATTTTTCAAAAACAGCGGTTCTTCCATATTTTTCAAAAACAGCGGTTCTTCCATAAAAACCTGATAATCGAGTTACAGGAAAGCAATAGACATGCCGAAAACATAAAAATTCAGTAAAATCCGGGATTGCAAAAATCATATATTTGCTATACCCTTTTATTCAATCATCAAAATTTACATTCAAAGCGGGAAAACGTTACCGCATTATTGATTATCAGGGTTAAAAAAGGAGAAACCGCCATGGGCTCAACATATACCATACATCCCGTTGTTACAGGCACCAAGGTCTTTGACAAAAGTATGATGACCTATCAATACGGCCAGGGAGAAGTCTATACCATACCGATTTTCACCTGGGTTATCAAAGGAGGAGATCAGAATATAATTGTGGATACCGGGGAAATGAGCCCTGTTAAATCCCGTGACCGGGAAAAAGCCATAAACGGAAAAATCTTTACATTTGAGGAGGGACTGTCCCGCCACGGCCTTACCCCTTCAGATATTGATATTGTCATCCATACCCATCTGCACAATGATCACTGCGAAAATGATTATAAATGTGAAAATGCTGAATTTTTTGTGCATCAGGCTGAACTTGACACCATCCATGATCCCCATCCTCTGGACTATAGATACCTTGAAGATTATATCGAGGATGTGGAAGAAAACGGCCAGATAACTGCCATAACCACTGACAGGGAAATTGTGGACGGTATTTATGTAAAAAACACCCCGGTGCATACCCAGGGCGGTCTTACTGTATTCATTGATACCCCCAGGGGAAAAGCTGCCATTACGGGTTTCTGCATTATTGATGAAAACTATAATCCCCCGCCTGAAATACGGGGCATGGAAATGGACCTTATTCCGCCGGGAACCCATGTCAATGTTTATGAGGCCTACAACATCATGGAAGAGGTGCGAAAATCGTCAGATATTCTGATTCCCCTGCACGAGCCCAGATTTGCGTCCATGGACTGCATCCCGTAAATGGATTTGATATATGGATCCGGACCATCTTATGGCCGATCCTGTTTTTAACGCCAGCCGCTGCAGTAAAGGGGGTCACCCTCTTCGCTCGTTCCAGACGGACATTTTCCATGCCGGTCTTCTGGGGGTTCCTTCCTGGAAGTGGCGGGCAGTATCCCAGGGATGCTTATGGCATCTATGCACGGACTTTATGGATTGACTGATCGGCGGCTTATGGCCGTAATCCGGGGCTTTGCTCTGTTTAAATCATTATGAATCCAGGATAATTCCAGTGCAGAAAACAAAAGAATGATTTGGCGCAAATCTCTTGATGGGAACTTAACAAAGGGCTGTAATTGTGAGAAAACAACTAAGGAACAATATCCTGATCTCTTTTTTCAGGGAAAAAGAAAAATATGAGAACCTTGCCGCTTATATTGTCGGGCTTATCAGAGATGATCCGTCAGCACCAAAAGAAAGTATCCATACGATACTGTACCGTATCAAAGATGAAGACAGGCTTATTGAAAAAATAGATCAGGAAAATTCCAGTCCTGATCCCAGTAAAAAATCTATCACACACAAAAATTTCCAGGAAAAGATCAGTGACATAATCGGCATCCGGGTGATCTGTCTGCGCCTTTCAGATATTGTAAAAGTCGAAGCCTATCTTGCACTTCTGGCTGAAGAGAAAATTCTGCAATTCATGCGGGAACCGGATCATAAAAGATCTTTTGTTCTGCCCATAGACCCGGGTGAAGATGCCCTGCAGGATATCAATCTTCAATACAGCGGATATTCATCCATTCACTACCAGATCAAACTGGGTGAAAATTCAGATGCAGGCCTGGAGTTTAAAGAGATTCAGGTAGAACTGCAGCTGCGGACAATTCTTGAGGAGGCCTGGGGGGAAATTGACCACAAATACAGATATGCATACAGCCGGACTGGAGGCACATTTCCTGAGCATATACATTCAGGGTTCTATAATCTGAGTGCCTACCTGCAGGCTGCAGCCATGCAAGCAGAGCAATTGTGCCGGGAAGTGGAGGCCCACAGGCTGTCAAGGCCCCTGAAGTCCAAAGGGGAAAAAAAGAAGCCCGCCACATCCGGACATGGGGAAAAGGACAAGTCCAATGCTTTGCCTGACCCGTTAAACATTCCGCCGGCCCTTCAACCGGTACTGGAAGAAACCTTTGGATTCAAGCCGACTTCCAGAACCCTGACCTATATTATGAAACGGTTCAACAAATTAGGCTATACCCAGCAGTCCAGAAGCTTTTTTCAAAAAATATTCAAAAAAAGAAGATTAAATGAATTCCGGACAATCTATAAAGAATTACTGAATCAGGATCCTTTCAAGGAAATCAACAATCGAAATATTGACCTGATAAATGCTGTAAATTTTGCACTTTTTGATGAAATCGAAGGCTCAAGCGTTGCAAAAGAAGGATTGAAATTTACGTTAAAATGGAGAAAAGACCGTTCATCTATATAACCCACATGTCCTGGCGGACACAACGAAGCATGTTAGCTGTTAGCTGTTAGCTGTTAGCTGTTAGCTGTTAGCTGTTAGGTTTTAGCTGTTAGCTGTTAGGTTTTAGCTGAGTACTGATGGCTGACGGCTGATTACTTTCATATAAAACAATAAGATTTTTTCTCTTATTTCTTCCACAATGACCTTACATCATGTTCCAGCCGGGGCAGCCCGGT
>JAWOEJ010000057.1:0-5025 GCA_046482845.1 Desulfobacteraceae bacterium
CGGCCATTATCGAGTATTTCTCTTGGTCCACCGCAGTCTGTTGAGATAACAGGGCATCCTGCTGCCAAGGCTTCAATTAGCACTGTGGGAAGGCCTTCAAATTTGGAAGTCAGCACGAAGCCGTCAGCTCGTGCCATGAATCGCAAGGGGTTAGTCTCGAAACCTGGCATGTCCACGTCGTCTGCAATGCCCAAGTTCTTAGCCAGAGACTGCAAGCGAGAATAATGTCTTCCATTTCCTAGTATTATAAGTCGCATGGAGCGCTCTGCCCGGGCGATTGCAAATGCGCGCAAAAGCGTTTCCTGATCCTTTTCACTTCCCATTTTTGCAGCATTGAGCAGCAAGGGAATCGTGCGGTTTTCGAACCAGGGATGATCCACGGGTTGGTTTATGCGCTCCCATAATTCATCATTAACCACAGGATTATAAATTACCTGTACACGGCCTGTAGGCAGATCGAGTGTTTTTTCAAGCTCATCGGCAACTGCTTGGGATACTGCCACCACTCCATCTGCCTGCAAATATGCTTTCCGTAGCAGCGGCAGAAGATACCGCCAACGCCAGGACTTTTTCCGTCTGTGCGCTGAAAGCCCTTGGGAGATTGGGTAATGTTCGCTAAGCACTATGCGTGTCGCGGTTTGAGTCGCTTTCTTAGCGAGCATCAAACATAGGTTTTCCTGCGATTTGCCTACTATTAAGAGTTCCGGTGCACGTGCGTATAGATAGGCTTTAACCCCGGGGAGTCTGCGAATTGAAGGATCAGTCTTCAAAGGCATCAATACTGGCAATATTAAATTTTTCTTCCAACCTTTAGGGGCGCCATTTAATGCGCAAATTCTGGTTTTAAATCTATTGGAAGGCTTTATGTGAAAAAGATTAAGACCCTGTATTTGCGGAATATGTTTTGCCCCCTTGGTTTTGAATCCAAGGAGGTCTACCTCAATGCCCCTGTTTTTATACTCTATTGCAAGATTCCAGAGGATTTTTTCCATTCCACCCGCCTCTCCGGTCAGGTGTCGGAAATCAGGGAAAACAATGGCAATGCGCTTGATTGTATTTTTATTCATATCTATCTTAACCAGTGTTTAAGGTCCGTTCTAAAGCTTGCTGAAAATTGTTCGTCATTTCCAACTTCAGATTTTCCAGATCCAATGAAGGAGGGTACCAGTCAATTTTTTTGGAAATCATAAGATTTTTGATTGGAGTCAAGACTCCTTTTTCTTTCACGTAATTTATGCCGACAAGGTCGTCAATGATTTTAACCCGGTAATCATCTCTCTTGGCATCATCATAGAGAAAAACAACCGGGATTCCCATTGCAATACAGGGCATTGCGCAGTGAATTTTAGACGTTATCACAAGTTTTGCCCTTTTGCTATATTGCTTAAGCAGTTGCCTGGCCAATTCTAATTTAAGGCGAAAGTCATTTATAGGTAAACGAACCTCGGCCTGGTCAACTCTTATCGCGATACGGCGAATTTCTTTTGGGATAGCTTGCCTGGCATGTCTGCGTACCCCCACAATAAAAATTTCACCTTGCCTTGGCTCTGTATCGCGACGTTGAAATGTCAGGGAAGCACAACGACTATAATACACCTCAATTCCATATGCGGACAATATTTTCATGGTTCCATGATCACGGCATCCAATTGGCGCCCATTTTTTAAGGTAATCAATACCTTCAGGAGAGCAAATGGTTTCGATTGAATGTTTTGATATATGAAAACCAAAAAAAAGTGGTTTTACGGCAGATGAGGGTGGCCAATTCTTTGATTCCATGAAGAAACCATTCATCGGTACTACACATTTTTCTTTGACTTTATTCAGCGCCTCTCGTGCAACATATCCGTCAACTCTAGGCAACAAACCACTTACTGCCAGTGTCTGGATTTCGTCTCCGAGGTTGAAGGACCGGTCGAATTCCTTGCCTGAATATTTAAGAACACAAATTTTCATCATTTTTGTACTTTCATAGTAGTCGAATCAAACGTATTGTTATTTTTTCTCTGTCCATACAAAGATCTAACGTTTTTATTTAGTATTGAATTCTTTGGAAGCGAGGAGTCGCTTTTTATAAAGGGTTCCGCCTAGTTGCGACTGCCTCAATTACATCCGCCGCTTTTTCATGGCGTCCGGAAACGTCTGTTTCCTTAACATACTTTTTTCCGTTTGCACTCCATTGCGCCGTTTTTTGAGAACCAAGCATTGAAACCAGCATTGTGTTTAATGTTTCCTGGCTGAAAGGAGAAGGTACAAGTTTTCCTGCGTCTGCTTTTTGCACATGGAATGCGTATCCGCATGTATCGGTAACAAGCACAGGAAGACCTGCTGCCATGGCTTCGATCAAAACAGCACCCGCGGTTTCATGATATGCAGGATGCAGCAGGAGATCTGCGCCTGCGAAAAATCGTGGCACATCATCACGTTCGCCAGTGAAAATGACCCGTTCGGCTACCCTGAGTTTTTTAGCCAGTCTGAGAAAAAAGGATTTTTTGCCTTTGCCAACAATTACAAGCATGGTTTTTTCTTTTAAAGAAGGCGGCAGGCAGGCAATAGCTTTTATGGCGCGGTCTACTCCCTTGGTTCGGAAACCCGAGCCCACCATTAAAACCACATAATCGTCTGGGCCGAGCTTGAATTCATTGCGCCATTCCTCCCTCAACCCCGGGGTGTCGGCAAGGGCGATTCGTTTTCTTGAAATGCCCGGCGGCACAGAATAAAACCGGTTTTCCTCGGTGCCGTAATACTCCATATATTGTTTTTTGGTCGTTTCTGATATGGAGATGATCCTGGTTTTTGAATTTTTGTCAAAAACCGAACGCTCAAGAGCACTTAATACTCGACAACGGCTTGATATCCGGTATAAAAAGTTTTTTTTCTTTACCTTGGCTGCGTAGCATACATCAGAGGCAAAATAAATATCCAGACCCGGCATTTTGTTAAATCCCACCACGGCATCATATTGCCCGGCGGCTGTGATGCGGCGGACTTTCCGGGCAAATGCCTGATAACGACGATGGTTTGTCAGGTGCCATGTTGGAATAATAAAAACTTTGAGATTATCGACAGGTTTTTCCCCGTCCCATGAACCCGTATATACGTCCACCTGATGCCCACGGTCAATGCACTCGCGCGCAAGCTGAAGAAATCCTCGCTGAAGCCCTCCGTATGGAAAGTACTTAAAAAGACAGAACGCAAATTTCATTGTTACCCTTAAATGACAAAATTAGTACACACCCGTGACCTTTTTATTCGGATAAGGCCTGTTTTTTCATTTGTTTCTTTTCCGTATGCCGCTTAATTCTGGTGGTTTTTTTCAGAATCCAGAACCATTGAACCCGTTCTATAATGCCTGGTTGTTTTTTGCCATTATAAAATAACAGCAGGTTCAGTCGCTCCTGCTTGGTAAAAACAGTGCTTGGCAAGCTGTAGTTCAGGCGTGCAAGGCTTTTGATTTTCCATCTTATTCGCAGCACGCTGTATTTTTCAACCCGCTGGAGGTCGAAAAGCGCAAGGGCGGGTTTGTCGGATTGGACCCTGTAATTTAGCAGTATGTGCGTGGCATTAAAATCCCTGTGGTTGAATCCGCTTTTGTGCATCTTTTTTGCCAGTGCAGAGAGTCTTTTGATGAGGATATCCTTTCGGATTTGCCCATTGGAGCCTTTTAGAAAATCCGGATTTGTCTTTAACAGATATTCCAATGAAACATATGGGTGAAACTCTTCGGTGAGCAGGAAGGATTTTGTCCAGAAAAAATTGATCCGCTTTTCACCTGCAGCTACAGGGTGCACTGTGGGAATGCCTTTTTCTCGGAATGCACAAATATTTTCAAATTCAAGCATTCCCTGGGAGGCACTTTTCCGGAGTCCAAAAAAGCAAAGGATTTGCCTGAAAGGGGTAAATTCGGTTTTGTGTTTTTTCAGATAAAGGGTTCGAACCCGGTCCTGCCGGGCAATTTGAATGCGGGCCACGGAGCGGGGTTTGATATTTTTGATGATGGTACCGGATTTATTGGTCCACAGGGATTCGAAGGTATCAAACCGGTTTTGTCTTAGAAAGCCTTCATCCTTCTGGTTTACCACAAGGTTGTGAATCTCTGAGCGCTGAATCGGAGAAGAAAGTTTTTCCATTCAGTCTTGTTTATCCTCTTTTCAGGTTATTGCTGCCGTGATTTCCTTGGATAAGGGGTTTGGCCTTATTAAGATTTGGGATTGTTTTTTTGGTGTACATTGGGATATGGAATTGAGCGTGATTTTTTTCCTTATATTGCATTTTTTCCATTCTTTGAAGATGGAACCTGTGTCGAAATTATCGTTGACTTTGTTTACCATTTTTGAACAATAAGTCAAGGATGACTGCATCTTTGACCCGGCCCGGGTTTGACAAAAACAGCCAACCAGGATATTTTCATTTTTATGGAAAATTGGTCCCCCATAAGCGGAAAAACCATACTGCTCGGGGTTTCCGGCGGAATTGCCGCCTACAAGAGCGTGGAACTCATGCGGCTTTTGCAGCGTGCCGGAGCCAGGGTGAAGGTGGCCATGACCCGCAATGCGGCCGCTTTTGTCGCGCCCCTGACATTTCAGGCCATATCCGGCAGCCCGGTATATGTGAACATGTTTGACAGCCCTGAAGAGGATGCCATGCGCCATATTTCCTGGGCCGAGGCCGCGGATGCGGCAGTGATTGCGCCGGCTACCGGAAATATCATCGGCAGGCTGGCAAACGGGATTGCCGATGACGCCCTGACCACCCTGATGCTGGCCGTGACCGCGCCAAAGCTGATCTGCCCGGCCATGAACACCCACATGTATGAAAACCGGGCGGTGCAGCGAAATATTGAAACCCTGGAATCCGACGGCTACATCATTGTGGAGCCCTCTGAAGGCGAGCTTGCCTGCAAAGCCGTTGGACCCGGCCGGCTTGCGGATCCGGCAGGCATTTATGAGCACATCATCAATGTTTTTCTGCCAAACGATTATTTCAACAAGCGGGTGCTTGTCACGGCCGGGCCCACCCGGGAGC
>JAWOEJ010000292.1:0-8015 GCA_046482845.1 Desulfobacteraceae bacterium
CCAACCCCATCGGGCAGCAATTTAAAAGCACCGGAATCCGGTCTTTTATACGAAGAAGCTGTCCAGGCAGCCAACACCTGTGAAACCGGCCTGACAGATCTGGTTGCAAAAGCAGATCATCTCCGGAGAACACATAAAAAGACATGGAAAAGATTAAAGAGATGGAGCTTGCAGGATAAATGATAAGCGGCCGGTTCTATTTTGACCCGGATGATTTGATTTATTCCTCTCACTTTCCTTCCTGTCCCGTAGTTCCGGGCAGTGTGATTATTGAAGGGTTTGTAAGGGTCATAAAACAGTTTGAGCCTGCTCTTTCCCGGGTTCAGGTAAAAGGATTCCGGTTTCAATCCTTTGTAACCCCCGGCACCTATACGTACCAGATGGAAAAAAAATCCATTCACTACGATTGCCGGTTGATGACAGATGACAAAATCATGGCCAAGGGAGTGATCAGCTGTGAAGCTTGAATTTTCCGGCAAAAGAGCCCTGGTCCTGGGGGGAAGCTGCAAAACAGGCTGTGTACTGGCTCAAAGAATGAAGGATAACGGCATTTTTCCTTTGCTTTCCTATAAAAGCTGTGCCGGACGGAAGCGGCTGGAAGAAACATTTGGGTGCAATCCTGCCGGCATGGATATCTTCCCCCTTGATTTTTCCAGGACACAAGCTGCCCTTTCCATGCTGGAAAAAAAAATTTCCACCAGGATCGATTACCTGGTGGATTTTGCCCAGGGTGATTATGAAAGCTTAGTGGCAAGTGCAGATGATGATGCGGTAAGAACCTATTTCAACGATAATATTACCTTCCGGGCCCTGGCGGTTAAACGGATTTCCCGGGCAATGTTCCGGCAAAAAAAAGGCAAACTGATATTTATTTCCTCTATTGCTGCCAAACGTCCCAACCCGGGCCAGGGATTTTATGCGGCAGCCAAACTGGCATCAGAAGCGCTGTATAAAAATACAGGCCTTGAACTGGGTGCCAAAGGCATTACCACGCTTGTCCTGCGGCCCGGTTACATTGCTTCCGGCCGGGGAAAAGCCTTTCTTGAAAACAAAGAGCATATCATAAGAGAGCAGATTCCAACCGGCCAGGTCCTTGAACCGGGCCAGGTAGCAGATGCTGTCATGTTTTTCCTGTCCGACCATGCAGGGCAGTTCAATGCTGCACAGATAACCCTGGACAGCGGGTTCAGTGCAGGGAAGAAATAAAGTAAAGGAGCAGTGAGTTGGATAAAAATATAACAGCCATAATGGATATAATTTGTGAAATTCTTGATGTTGAAAATGAACAAGTTCAAGCCGAAACCTATGTCATACGCGATCTTGGGGCGGAATCCATTGATCTTCTTGAACTTGCCGTAACCCTTTCAGACCTTTTTAAAATCGAAATTTCAGACGAGGATATCTTTTTAAAATCTCTCAGGGGTTACATTGAGGATGCCAAAGACAGAAAAATCTCCCCTGAACCCCTCCTTGCAGAAAAATATCCGTTTTTATGCCGGTCAAGAATCCGGGATATCCTGGCAGATCTGGATGAAGGGCCTGTCCTTAAAGTAAGGGATCTTTTGGATTATGTTCAACAAAAAACAGCCTGATGCCGGCAGCTTTACCCGTCTTGTTGAACAACGGCGCAGCAGCAGGTCCTATCTTTCAAAACAACCTCCCAGAGAATGGATCAATGAGATGCTCAACTGTGCCAGATGGGCACCTTCGCCTTCCAACCAGCAGCCTGTCCGTTTTGTTCTGGTTGAATCTGAAAAAATAAAATCAGACCTTAAAAACGCACTGGAAGAGGGGAAAGACCGTTTACTGGCCCTGGTGGATGAAAAAGGGTGTTCCAAAAAGCTGAAAAACCAGATCCGGTATTATTTCAGGCATTCCTCCTTTGCCTTTACAGCCCCGTGTCTCTTTGCCGCAGGGCTTTCAAAAAAAAAAGAAGGCTTTACTGCAAGGCTTGCCAGGGACGGCCTTATTGAGGAGACGTACTTATCAGATACCAGCGACCACATCGCCCTGGGTCTGGCCCTGGACAATTTTATCCTGAAGGGCACGGAACTTGGCCTTGGGACCTGTATCCTTACGGCCCCCCTTCTTTTTTTAAAGCACAGCCGCCAATGGCCGGTTTTTCCAGGGATGACCCTTACAAGTTTCATTACAGCAGGGTTTCCCGATAAAGCGCCTGCAGTGACATCCAGAAAACCTGTAACCGAAATATTCAGGACCGTATAAATGAAACGGGTTGTCATCACCGGCATCGGCGCTGTCACCAGTCTTGGCTGCAGTGGGGGAGAGATCCTCTCATCCCTTCAACAGGAAAAAACCGCGTTTAAAAGGCCTGGGTTTGACAACAGCATTGTCATCTGCCCTGTCAATGGTTTTGATGTAAAATCCTTTACCGGCAGGTTTAAAAACAGCCGGTACCTCAACCGGGGAGCGGCTTTTGCCCTGGCAGCAGCCATCAATGCGGTTACAGATGCCGGTATCCCCGGCCGGCTCCTTCAACAGGCAGGCCTTTATGTGGGCTGCGGCCCCAACCTGGATATCAGCGAAGAATTTCCAGATATTAAAAACCGCCATATTCCATGGGAAAAGCATGCTGCATTGTGGATATTGAAATTCTTACCCAATACTGCAGCCTCTGCCATCAGCCAGTTTCTGAATATCCATGGGGAGAGTGCAACATTCGGCACTGCCTGTGCAGCCTCCCTCCAGGCCATGGGAAATGCCTTTCAAAAAATCAAATGGGGGGAACTCCCTGCAGCCCTTGCCGGAGGAGGAGACTCCCGGCTTTCCCAGAGTGCTGTAATGGCCTATAAAAAAGCCGGGGCATTATATACGGGACAAGGTGATCCAGACCAGGCCTGCTGCCCCTTTGACAGGGACCGGAGCGGGTTTGTCTGCGGAGAGGGCGGAGCATTTTTTGTCCTGGAAGAACTGGACCATGCAAGGCAGCGAAAGGCGCTTATTTATGGTGAAATCTGCGGGTTTGCTGCAAGTGCGGACGGATATGCCATGACAGCACCGGAGCCAAACGGCAGATGGGCAAAAGAGGCGGTTAAAAAAGCAATTGACCAGGCCAATGTCTGCTTTGATGAAATTGATCTTATCTGCGCCCACGGCACCAGCACCCCTTTAAACGATTCTGTTGAAGCAGGGCTCCTCCATGAATTGTTTGCAGACACAACACCTGCTGTCACCGGAATCAAGTCGTGGATTGGACACCTTTCCGCAGCATGCGGTGCAGCAGAACTTGCCATTGTTCTTTTTTGCCTGCAAAAAAAAATTATTCCCCCCGTACGGAATCTTACCCACCCATGTGCGGATATTGGCTTTGTAATGGAGGCTCCCGCCCGGTTCAGCCCCAAAGCCATTTTGCTGGAAAATTTTGGGTTTGGCGGGCAAAATTGCGCCATGGTTGTAAAACCATGGACCCTGTAACCTTTTGTATTCATACAGGTCTGTCGCATTTTACCATGCTTCACACGGTTACAGGCGTTGAAAAAGACACTGTTTTCGGCACATGTGTGTTTGATAAAACACCTGGATTTTTAGCCATGGAAGCCTGTGCCCAGTTGGGTGCCCTTCATGTGAGATGGATCAGGCACTTTACCTGCCATGCATTTTTATTGAAGGTCAACCACTTTGAAATGCCGGTATCAGACCCCTTTGATGGAAAATACACGCTTTTCGGCAAGCTTACAGGGAAAAGCAGGATGGCATTTTCCCATACCATAAAAATGACAGGAGAAAACGGGCAGGAAACAAAAGGGCAGTTTTTATTTGCCGTTACACCCTATGATGACCACTTTGATAAGAAAATATTGCAACCCCATTATAAAAAGGTCTTTTCATGCTTGGAAAACGCATTTGTGAACGACTGAAACAACAGGAACATGCAGGGCTTTTCCGCAATCCCGTCCCCATAAGAAAAAGGGATCAAAAGTATTTATTGACAGATTACGGCAGGCTGCTGAATTTTGCATCCAATGATTATCTGGGACTGGGATGTTCCAGGATTCTTAAAAATAAAGTAGCTGCAAATTTTCAAAAATTCGGATCTTCCTCTTCCTCATCCCGGCTGGTTTCCGGGCACTACTCAACCATTACAGAAGCGGAAAAAGCCTATGCCGCCTATTTTGGCTATGAATCCGCTCTGTTTTATCCTTCAGGGTACCAGGCCAATCTTGGGGTTTTGTCAGCCGTTTTTGAAAAAGGCGATACCCTGATGGTTGACAAGCATGTCCATGCCAGTACGGTCAAAGGCCTGCAGCTTTCCAACGCCTCTTTTTACGGGTACAACCATAATGACATGGCCCACCTGGAAAAACGGTTAAAAAAACATAAAAGCAATATAACAGCGGTGATTTCAGAAGCGCTGTTCAGTATGGACGGGGACTTTATTGACCTGGAAGGCTTTGCCCGTCTCAAAGAAAAATATAATTTTTTTTCCATTATTGATGAAGCCCACTCCTTTGGTGCAGTGGGGAAAAGCGGCAGAGGCATTGCAGGGGATGTGGCTGATATTGCGGTCGGAACCTTTGGCAAGGCCATGGGACTTTTTGGGGCCATGGTGCTGCTGCCTGAGCAATACCGGCAATTTCTGCTCAATTTTTCCTCTCCCATGATTTACTCGACCACATTGCCCGAAGCCCATGGCGCATCAGCACTGGATGTTCTTGCCATAATAGAAAACAGCAATGAGAAAAGAGCGCACCTGGCCCATGTGAGCCGGTTCATGCAGTCCCATCTTGCCAAAAACGGATTTAACACCTGCGGGGATGCCCATATTGTGGCCCTTGAAATCAATGATGAAACCAAAGCTGTGCAGCTTTCAAAGCAATTGTTTCAAAAAGGGGTTTTCGTGTTCCCGGCAAGATTCCCAACGGTTCCGCTGGGAAAAGCCATACTCCGCATCAGCCTTACCGCACTTCACGATGAAGCAGATGTCAAACAATTTACCAGCGCATTAAAGGATGTCTATGCAAAAATCAACAAAAGCTCTGCCTGATCTTTTTGTTGCGGGAACCGGCACAAATGTGGGAAAGACTGTTGTATCCCTGCTGCTGATGCACCTTTATGCAGGCCTTGGGGCAGCCCCCCGTTATGTTAAACCATTTCAGACCGGTTGCCGTACCCCCTTTGATACAGACAGCGATGCCCTGTTTATCAGCCGATATTCCAACGGCAGGTTCACTGTTTCCCCAAAAAAAAGCACGCTTTGCTGTTTGCCTCAGCCCAAAGCGCCCTGGTTTGCCGCTGGAAACCAGGGCCAGCTGATTGATCCGGCAGTGGTCTTTGACACATTTAAAAAACTGAAAAAAAGCAGTGAACCCGTTATCATGGAAGCTGCCGGCGGGCTCATGGTACCGGTGAATGCCAATACCCTGGTCATTGACCTGCTGCAAAAGATTGCAATCCAGCCAGTTCTTGTGGCCCATGCAGGCCTTGGCACCATCAACCATACCCTTTTGTCCCTTGACATGATGAAATCAAGGGGTATCCAGCCATTGGGCGTTGTCCTGTCCGACCCAGGACCGGATGCAACCCCGCTTCAGATGGTGCAGGAAAACACAGAAGCCATTGAGCGGTTTTCCAAAGTCCGGGTGGCAGGAGTCATCCATCCTGTCAATGACTTTGCTAAGCCCGATTCAATCCACCTGGACCTGCTGAAAAAACTTATTTGTGGAGAAGAAGAAATATGACACCTGATATTGATGAAATGCTTGATTTTGATAACAACCATATCTGGCATCCCTATACATCCACAACCCACCCATTGCCTGTTTTCCCCGTGGCATCCGCAAAAGGGGCAATGCTCACCCTGGAAGACGGCCGCAGGCTTGTGGACGGAATGTCTTCCTGGTGGGCTGCCATACACGGGTACAACCACCCGGTTTTGAATCAGGCCGTAAAAAGCCAGCTTAAAAAAATGTCCCACGTGATGTTCGGGGGCATTACGCATCAGCCTGCCGTCGATCTTTGCAGGAAACTTGTGACCCTTACACCGGCAGGACTTGAAAAGGTGTTTTTGTGTGATTCCGGATCTGTTTCAGTCGAAGTTGCCATTAAAATGGCCATCCAGTACTGGTTTGCAAAGGGAAAGCCTCAAAAACATTACCTTGCCACCATACGCGGCGGCTACCACGGCGATACATTCGGGGCCATGGCGGTATGTGATCCTGTGACCGGCATGCATGAGCTGTTCAAAGGAATTCTCCCGGCTCATTATTTTGCTGATATCCCCCAATGCGGTTTTCACGATACATGGGACAGACAGGATCTTTCATCCATGACCGGCATTTTAGAAAACCACCATGACACCATTGCAGGGATTATCCTTGAACCCATTGTTCAAGGTGCGGGAGGGATGCGGTTTTACCACCCTGAATTTCTCAAGGGCATCCGGAAACTGTGCGATCAATATGATGTATTATTGATTGCAGATGAAATCGCTACAGGTTTTGGAAGGACCGGATACCTTTTTGCCTGTGAATCCGCTGGGATCAGCCCGGATATCATGTGTCTTGGCAAAGCCTTGACCGGCGGGTATATGACACTTGCAGCCACCCTTGCCACAACAGATGTCGCAACCACGATTTCATCCGGTACACCAGGTGTTTTCATGCACGGCCCCACCTTTATGGGCAATCCCCTGGCCTGTGCTGCAGCACTTGCAACCATTGAACTGCTCACAACAGGCAACTGGAAGGATATGGTAGCTGATATTGAAACCTGCCTTTTAAAAGAGCTGTCCCCCCTGTCCGGACTCCCCCATGTCAAAGAGGTAAGAGTGCTGGGTGCCATCGGTGTGGTGGAGATGGAAACCCCGGTGGATATGGCAAAAATCCAGAAAAAATTTGTCGACCAGGGGGTATGGATTCGTCCCTTTGGCCGCCTGATTTATACCATGCCTCCTTTTGTTATTGAACCTGAGCAACTCCTGCTGATCACACGGGCCATACGCAATATTTTGGCCTGAGCATAGGGGATCTGGAAGAAAATAATATACCTGTATTGCGCAGGCCAATTTTTATGATCGGGTTGTTCGTCTTTAAGGCGCGGTAATGGGGGCATATTGACATATGGGCTCACTCAAAAATAACTTAACATTTTGGGCGCCGATTCATCCTGTCCTGCTGCGTTGTGAAAATTCGGCGTATTCCCGATATGCCTGCATTTTCACGCCTTGCAGAACAGGCGACTCAACTCCCAAAATTGACAATTTATTTTTGAGTGAACCCTATGTCCCATTGGCCCAACACAGGAGACGGGCAAAATGAACCTGCAGCTGTCCAACACAGGATTACAGAATCACATCCCCGGAATAAAACCTGTGAACCTTTCCATTCGTATCTTCCATAATCAGAACACCGCTGTTATCCACATCAAGGACCCGGCCCTGGTGAAGCTTTCCCAATACATCAATGCGGATGGTTTTTCCCAGGATGCTGGAAAAGGTTTTCCACCGGTCAATAATGGGATCAAACCTGCCGGCGGTAAACAGGTCATAGGTCTCTTCAAATTTTTCCAGGATTGTTTTGACCACCTTTGCTCTGTCAAAGGTCTGCCCGGTTTCCATAGATAAAGAGGTGGCAATGTCCTCAAGGCCGCCTGAAAATGCATCTGGCCCCATATTTACATTCATGCCCATACCTGCGATAACGTATTCCACCATATCCATTTCCGTACTGATTTCAGTGAGAATGCCGCATATTTTTTTGTTGTTGATCAAAAGATCATTGGGCCATTTGATCTGGATGGCGGCATCAGTGAAAGCTGTCAATGCTTCTGCCAGGGCAACGGCTGTCATCAGTGTAATGCGCGGGGCATCTTCCGGAGAAAGCCTGGGCCGCAGGATCAGTGACATATAAATTCCGCCTTTTTCAGGGGAATGCCACCACCGCCCCTTTCTCCCCCTGCCGGCTGTCTGGGTGTCTGCAATAACCACGGTGCCTTCATGAGCACCAGCCACAGCCATTTCTCTGGCCCTGATATTGGTGGAATCGGTCCGGTCAAGG
>JAWOEJ010000063.1:0-4376 GCA_046482845.1 Desulfobacteraceae bacterium
CGCTAATGGCCCCGGCTTTCTGGATCACCTCCTTGAACGGGTAGAGATAGACCTCATGCAATACCCTTGTCGACACATTAACCGGACCACAATTCATGCCGCCTTCCGGTTCACCATGTGCTGCAAAATGTTTAAGCGTGGCGACCAGGTGCTTGTGATCATTAAACGAAGCATCGCCCTGAAACCCTATAACAGCCGCTTTACCCATTTCCGAGACCAGAAAGGGATCTTCTCCAAAGGTCTCTTCCACCCGACCCCAACGCAGCTCGCGGACCACATCCACTACCGGTGTCAATGCCTGATGGGCACCGCGCACCCGCGCTTCTTCAGCGGCAAGACTGTAAAGTTTTTCGATCAATCCGGGATTAAACGTACCGGCCAGTGCCACAGGTTGCGGAAAACTGGTGGCATTTTGAGCCATCAGCCCGTGCAGACACTCTTCATGAAAAAACACCGGAATGCCAAGACGGGAGTTTTCAATGAAAAACTTTTGAATCGCATTGGTAAGCTGAACCTGCTGACGGGCATCTTTTCCTCCCCCTGCATCGTTGGGACGTCCGACCTGGCCAAGACCATGCCCTTCTTTGAAGGCTTCAAGTGCTTTATTGATATTAAACTCACCATTTTCATCGACGAGATGATCGGTCTTGCCGTTCCAGATCCCGACCATCTGTGCCGCTTTCTCTTCCAGCGTCATTCTGGAAAGCAAATCCCTGGTTCGCTCTTTCGGGGAGAGATCAGGGTCTTGATAGGGGGCATCAGGAAATGGTCTTTTGAGCGCATCGTTTTCCGATGCATCAATGACTGTATTCACATCTTTTTCTTTCATACTGATAAATCAAATAAAGTTAAAAAAAACATTTCAGACCGGTATCCGTCTTCTGCATAAACCCTGATTTGATCGCCGGTTATGATCACCTTTGCTCCTGCTTCAGCAAAAGTGGCGGGAGATGCCGAGGATTTTAGCAGCCTCGGACTGATTGCCCTGTGTTCGTCTGAGTGCCTCTTTTACAAGCAGTTTTGATGTGGTTTTAAGGGTGGGCAGGGAGTCGATTCCAGCAAAAATCTCACTGGCATTAATCTTATCACTTTCAAACTCACCTTTTTCATTCTCATCCCTTTTAATCTTACTTTTTTCAACTTCTCTGCCTTCAACTACTCTGTCCTCAATCTCTCTACCTTCAATATCACTGCTTTCAATTTCTCTGCCTCGAATCCCATTGCTTTCAATCTTTCTGCCTTCTTCTATTTTTCTGCCTTTAGAAGCGGGATCAGGGTCATAATTGTTTTCCTGGAATACGGTCATGTGCCGGTAAAAGGGCTCTATATCGAGCATCCCAGTTTTGGAAACAGCGACGGCATCAAACACCATGGACTCAAGCTCCCTGACATTGCCTGGAAAGCTGTGGTGCTTTAATACGCTGATTGTTTTGTCCGGCACATCGGGTATGGGTTTGCCAATTTCTTTACAGGCTTTTTTGACAAAATGATGGAGCAGAATTTCAATATCATCTATTCTTTTTCTGAGGGCGGGCAGATGGACATGGTGGGTCATCAGCCTGAAATAAAGATCCTTTCTGAATCTGTCCGTGTTTTTCAAATTCTGGACGGCAAGATTGGTGGCCGCAATAATCCTGGTGTCTGTATAGCGGATTTTGTCTTCTCCGATCCTCATATAGGACCTGTCCTGGATCAGGTCAAGGAGCTTGATCTGGGAGGCTAAACTAAGATCGCCGATTTCATCCAGAAACAGAGTCCCCCCGGCAGCCTGTTCAACAAGGCCGCGCCTTAGGGCATCCGCCCCGGTATAGGCGCCTTTGGCATGCCCGAAAAGGGTATCAGAGAACATATTGTCGTCCAGGCCGGCAGTATTGATTTTAACAAAATTTTCTTTATTTCGGCCAAGATCATGGACAGCCCTAGCCACCAGGTCCTTTCCGGTTCCTGTTTCCCCCGTGATAAACAAAGGCTGGCAGGTTGGGGCAATGGATTCAATATACCTGAAAATGGATGCCATGTGCGCGTTTCTGGTGATAATATGATTAAATGCGGCAGGTCTCTGCTGTTTTTTCTCCAGCAAAGAGGTTGAGAGATGATCGATCTCCTGTCTCATTTCCCTGTATTCCAGGGTCCGTCGGCACACAGTAAACAGCCTTTTGGGCTCTACCGGTTTGGTAAGAAAATTATGGGCCCCCTTTTTCATGCATTCCACGACCGTGCGGGTGTCACTGGACGCGGTCACCACCACGACGGGAATCTGAGGATAATGTGTCCTGAGCCTTTCCAGAAGCACATGGCCCGAAAGCTTCGGCATGATAAGGTCCAGAAAGATCATGGAGGGATTTGTCTGCCCAACCAGATCCATTACCTTTTCTGCATTTTTGCACAGGACAATGTTTTTAATGCCGTTGTATTTAAGTTCTGCAGAAAAACCGGTGAGGATATGTTCTTCATCATCCACAATCAGAACAGGATTTTCAGGGTAGTCTGCCATGTCAGGTCCTGTCCTTTCCATCCGTTATACATCTTAAGCCTCTTACCCCTTTTATACCTTTTTCACTTCCTGCATCCCCTGCATCCCCTGCATTCTCTGCGTCCCCCCCTGTATCTCTTTTATCCCTTATGGTTCTTTTATCCGTAGTATCTGTAATATCTGTAATATATGTAGTATTTGCAGTATCTGCAGTATCTGCAGTATCTGCAGTATTTGCAGTATCTGCAGTACCTGTAGTGTCTGCAGTATCTGTAGTCTTCTTTATATCCATTGCAGGGAAGGTCACTGTCACGCAGGTGCCTCTGCCGGGGTCTGAATCAAATTCAATGCCGGCGCTGTGTTCCTTGACAATTTTATGGGTAATGGCAAGTCCCAGGCCGGTTCCGCCAGAGCCGGAGGGTTGAATATCTGTCCTTGTGGTAAAAAAAGGATCGCAGATTTTGTCGATATTTTCTTCTTCTATCCCTGCACCCTGGTCTTTGACTTGAAGACAGACCTTCTGGTTTTGGGTGTATGTTGAAATTTCAATGGCCTGTTCATGGCTGGTAAGGGCCTGGCAGGCATTGAGCAGCAGATTGATGACAATCTGCCCTAAGCGCTGCTGGATGCCGGCAATCAGAGGCAGTTGTGTATCCAGACAGACGTTGAAATTTTTTGTGGCCTTTGCAATTTCACTGTTGATGAACAGCAGGCTGTTTTTGATTATGTCGTTAAGGGATACGGGTTCAAAAGCCTCACGGGTATCAGGTCTTGAAAATGATTTCAGGCTTTTTACAATCCGGTCAATGCGCAGTGCGCCCTCACTGATGCCCTTTAAAAGGGATGGAATGACTGCTGTCAAATCCCCTGGATCAAGGCCTCCGGCTGTTATTTGGTTGTCATAGAGATAATCTTCTATGTTGTCAATGAGATCTGTCCATATCTGTTCAAGCAGAGGGCCGTTGGTCAGAACAAAGGAGTTGGGGTTGTTGATTTCATGGGTAATGCCGGAAATAAGGGTGCCGAGATTGATCATTTTTGATGCATGGCGCATTTGATCGTCCGTGCAGGTTTTTTTTGTATTGAACAGGTTAAGGTTTTCAAGTGCCCTTATATTTTGCGTGATATCCTTTTCCAGAAGTGCAAAAAATGTGATCTGCCCGTTTTTGTTGTAAGCTGGCCATATAATAAGCTCCCTGACATGGTCACAGTCGTCAAATTGAAACCGTCCCGGTCTGTTTTTTTGTATTACCTTTGTTATTTCAGTCTGCCAGTCCCTGGCCGTATCCGGCAGAAGTCTGTCCCAGATACAGATCTTTTTGATATCTGCCTGCCCAAAAGCGTATTTTTTTCTTGCCTGAAAATTGGCTTCAAGTATTATCCCTCTGCCGTTGATAAGGAAAAACGGGTCATCTACGGCATTGATCAGGTTTTTTGATATAAAATTATCATGTTTAAGTGCCTGAATTTCTGTGTTCAGGTCTTGTATTTTTTTTTTAAGGGCAGTGGTCTGATCCAACACATATCTCCCTTGATTATTATTCAGACTCATGATCAAATTAAAATTTTCCAAAATATGGCTTTGGATTTTTAGTCGTATTCAAGTCGCACTACCGGGATGTCTCTAATCCATTCCCATGGTTTTTTCCAGATCTGCGATTTCTTTTAAAAGCGCCTCCCTTTCCCCGGGAGTCAGATCTTTTTCTGCTAGTCTTTTTTTAAGGGCCATAAGTATCATTTCTTCTCTGTATTCCGTACAGGTGTAAGGCTGATTGTTCATTTATCTTTATCTTTATCTTTATCTTTATCTTTATCTTTGTCTTTATCTTTATCTTTGTCTTTGTCTTTGTCTTTGTCTTGTCTTGTATTTGTCCGGTTTTTTCTCGGCTGAAGATCAGGGTTT
>JAWOEJ010000084.1:0-15756 GCA_046482845.1 Desulfobacteraceae bacterium
TCAAATAGTTTGAGGACCAGTGGCCGCAGTTTTTGATTTTTAGCCTGGCAGGGAAAAAGTCCTCCGTCGTTCTCGTTCCGACAGACAACCGTTGGGGGCGGCTGTTCTCCTGTTTCATTCTTTGGGCACATTTTTATTGAATCAGCCGTTCAATTTTAACCGCACCCACCTTGAATTCCGGTATTTTAGCCAGGGGATCAAAAGCCTCTGAACTGGTGAGAATATTTGTGGGGTTTTCCCCAAAATGGATGGGAAGAAACAGGGTACCGGGGCTGACGCAGGATGTGATCCTTGCCGGTGCTTCCATGGCTCCCCTTTTAGACGTAAGAAGGACCGGCTCTCCCATTTTGATCTGTAGCGCTGTGGCATCTTTGGGGTTGATTTCAACATAACCGGTTTTCTGTTCCACATCCAGATGCTTTGATACCCGGGTCATTGTTCCGGTATGGAAATGGGCAAACATTCTTCCTGTTGTCAGCAGAAAAGGATACTCAGGGCTGGCAAGTTCTGCAGGATCCTGGTAGGCGATACCGTGGAATTTGCCCTTGCCCCGGGTAAAGGTGTCTTTGTGAAGATACGGGGTCCCGGGATGATCAGCATCGGGGCATGGCCATTGAAGTCCGTTGATCCCCATTCTGGCATAGCTCATTCCCTGATAGCTCTTGGTCAGGGATGTAATTTCATTGAAAATTTCTTCAGCAGAATTGTAGGCCATCCTGTACCCCATGGCTGTTGAGAGTCTGGATATGATCTCCCAGTCGGGCAGGGCATTCCCCACAGGGTCCACGGCCTTTCTGGTGAGCATGCACCGTCTTTCCGTATTGGTAAAGGTGCCTTCCCTTTCTCCAAGGGCGGCTGATGCAAAAATAACATCAGCAATCTGAGCGGTCTCAGACAGAAAAATATCCTGAACAGCCAGAAAATCAAGTTTTTTCAGAGCTTTGTTCAGATGATTCCAGTCAGGGTCGCTCAATTTTGGATTTTCCCCAATTACATAAAGGCCCTTGATTTTCCCCTGGTCAATGGCGGTAATCATATCGGTAATGGTCATGCCCGGGGTGCTGGAAAGCTTGCAGCCCCATTTTTCTGAAAATTTTTTATTGGCATTTTCATCACTGACAGGCTGGTATCCAGTAAATACATTGGGCAGCCCGCCCATGTCACAGGCGCCCTGGACATTGTTCTGTCCTCTTAAGGGATTTACCCCGCCCCCTTTTACCCCGACATTCCCGCAGAGCATGGCAATGTTGCAGCAGGATTTGACATTGTCCACCCCTGTGGTGTGCTGGGTTATGCCCATGGCGTAGAGCAGAGCAGCCGGAGAGTTTGTGCCGTAGAGTTCTGCCATTTTTTCAATGTCTTTGGCTGCCACCCCGGTGATTTCCGATGTTTTTTCCGGAGTATAGGCCTCAACAGCCTGTTCAAGGGCCTCAAAATCTTCACATCTGGCCTCTATATATTCCCTGTCATGCCAGTTGTTTTTGATAATTACATGCATCATGCCGTTTAACAGGGCAACATCTGTTCCAAGGCGGTGGTTTACTGCAAGATCTGCAAGATCTGCCAGCTGAATATGCCTTGGATCTGCAACAATGAGTTTTGCCCCTTTTTCCTTTGCCTTGATGATCCTGCTGGCAATCAGGGGATGACAGGCGGTTGTATTGGACCCGATGACAAAAATAACCTTTGACGTGGTTTCAAACTCGGCAATGGAGTTTGTCATGGCACCACTTCCGAAAGCTGCGGCAAGACCTGCCACTGTGGAAGAATGTCACAGTCTTGCGCAGTGATCAACATTGTTTGTGCCAAGGACAGCCCGGGTAAATTTCTGGGCCAGGTAGTTTTCCTCATTGGTGATTTTTGCAGATACCAGAACGCCAAGGGCGTCAGGTCCGTGTTCCTCTTTTATTTTTGTAAAATTCTGTGCAGCATAATTTATGGCCTCATCCCAGGTGGTTTTATTGATTTTTCCGTTTTCTCTGATCAGAGGGGCTTTTAAACGCATAAAGCTGTTTATGTATTCGTGGAGGTTCCAGCCTTTGATACAGAGTTTTCCATGATTGACAGGATGAGATTTAAGGGGCAGGGTGGAGTTGATTTTGTTGTCAATGACTTCAAAGAGAACGCCGCACCCTGTTCCGCAGTATGAGCAGATGGATGGTACAAATTTATAATTCATGATCACTTCTCCTCTCCCTCAGCATACATGGGCTGGGGCTCCAGGGTTACCTTGTCTCCAATAAAATTAAAGGGAGATTTTTCCAGGCTGTTGCCCGGCAGATAGTCAAACACATCGGATACAATCTGGTTCATTTCCCTGTAGAGAAACCGAAGGGGGATATTGCTGGGACAGGCATCTTCACACAATCCGCAGTCAATGCATCTGCCAGCCATGTGACTGGCCCTTACCAGATGAAAAATCGGAACATCCGGGGGAAGCTGGCCGGTGTCAACAAGTTCAGGATTTTCCAGGCTGCAGTCGCTGCAGAAGCATACCGGGCATATATTTCTGCATCCATAACACTTGATGCATTTGCTGAATTCGTACATCCATCTTGAGAACCGTTCATTATTATCATATTTTTGAATAAATTCTTTTGGGGTGCTTTCAAAGGGGACACCGTGGTCTTTTTTGTACTGCCCGCTTTTTTTGGGCTGAAGCAGTGAGCAGTCTGCATGGGGTTTGACCTGTGAGGGACAGCAGTTGAGACTGATGGTTTCAATTTTTTCCGGGTCCAGCTGGTTCCATGTGTAAAGGCAGGTCAGGGCCCGCTGGTTGCAGTCCCTTGCAATGATGCCGATTTTCAGATTTCTGTCCCTGGCAGCCAGATTAGATGCCATTTTTTCCAGAGAATACCGGTGGCGGCCCAGTGTAAGGGTTTTGACTTCATCCAGGTTTTCCTTTGTGAATCCATGGGGGATGACATGGCCGTCAATTTCTCGATAGCCGATGAACACATCAACTTTATCCTGTTTCAGCAGTTGTTCTACCTGATTTATGATATCCATGATTTACGCCACCTCTTTTTCTTTTTTGTAACCTACCAGCGGATTGGGGCCCATGGCACGGATTTTTTCCGTAAAATCAGTAACCACCTGGACATATTTCTGGGCCTCAGCTGATGAAATCCAATCCAGATGGAGCCGGCCTTCAAGACCCATGAATTTCAGCATCTCCTGCACAAAGGTTATTTTTTTGATGGTCATATGATTACCGTACAGGTAATGACAGTCGCCAATATGTCAACCACCCACCAGAACCCCGTCGGCATAACTTTGAAAGGCCCTTAGAATATGGTGCGGGGAAATGGTTGCCGAGCACATCACCCTTATCGGTTTTATATTGGAAGGGTATTGAAGCCGGCTGACACCTGCAAGGTCTGCAGCTCCATAGGTGCACCAATTGCACATAAACGCTATTATTTTAGGTTCAAATATATTTTTTTCCACCTTATTTACTCCTGTTTTTTCTGCAGTCCTAAGTTATACAGCCATGGCACTTTTTATCTGTGAATAAATCTGCTCGTTGTTAAAGCCCATGAGTTTTGCCGCCTCAGCCACACAGGCCGCGGCGCATGCACCGCATCCCTTGCACAGGGCATCATTGACCACGGCAACATTTCTGTCTGTGTCCATGCTGATGGCGCCGTAGGGACAGACCTCAATACAGCCCATACAGCCGGAACAGAGTTCTGGATCAATTTTTGAAACAATGCCGCCAACGGCGATGCTGGAGCGGGTAAGGGTGGTCAGCGCCCTGGACGCAGCAGCCTTTGCCTGGGCAATGCTTTCTTCAATGGGCTTTGGATAGTGGGCCATGCCGCAGAGAAATACCCCGTCTGTTGCAAATTCAACAGGCCTGAGTTTTTGATGGGCTTCAAGGAGCCATCCGTCACTGTCACTGGCTACTTTAAAGGCCTGGGCAAGTTTTGTGGTGTCATGGGCTTCTATTCTTGAGGCCAGGCACAGAATATCTGCTGTCACAGACAGTTCTTTTCCAATGATGTGGTCCTTAAACACAATGTTTACCTGGTCGTTTTCCGGGGTGACAACGGGTTTCTCCTCTTTTTTGTAATTAAAAAAGATGATTCCCATATCCCTTGCCTGTTTGTATAAAAGTTCTCTTTTGCCATAGGTTCTGATATCCCTGTAAAGAATATATACACCCGCATCCGGGTTGATCTTTTTTGCGGCAATGGCGCTTTTTATGGAATGGGTGCAGCATACCTTTGAACAATAGGGATGAGCTTCATCCCTTGAGCCCACGCACTGGATAAATACAATGTTTTTTGCGTTTTCAATCAGAGGATTTCTGGTTTTAAACATGGCATCCATTTCAAGATGGGTTACAACTGCGTCATGTTTTCCATAGAGATACTCATCAGGCCTGGATTCCTTTGCTCCGGTGGCAAGCACCACCACCCCGTGTTTGATTTCCCTTTCATTTCCTTCATGGGACACAATGGTTTTAAAATTGCCCACAAAGCCTTCTGTTTTTTTAATTTCTGCATCCATATAGGCAGAGATCAGCCTGTTCTCATTGACCTCGCTGACCATTTCTTTGACAGAGGTCTGAATGTCTTCATCCAGAAAGGTTTTATTGAGAAAAAGGCTGTTTCCCCCGAGAATCTGATCCTTTTCCAGGAGATGAACGGGAAATCCCTGACGGGCAAGGCTTAAGGCCGCTGTCATGCCGGCTATGCCGCCGCCCACAACCAGTGCTGCCTGGGTAATGGGAAGATTTTCCTGGAAAAGGGGCTGCAGGAGAAAGGCTTTGGATGCAGCCATGTGCACAAGTTCCTTTGCCTTTTGGGTTGCTTTTTCAGGTTCGTTGGCGTGAACCCATGAATCATGGTTTCTGATGTTTGCCATTTCAATGAGGTATTTGTTCAGCCCTGCACTCATCAGGGTTTCCCGGAAAAGATCCTCGTGGGTTTTGGGCGTACAGGCGGCGACAACAACCCTGTTGAGTTTCTGTTCTTTTATCACCTCCGCCATTTTGTCCTGGGTGTCCTGGGAGCAGGTAAAGAGATTTTCCTCCACATAAACCACACCGGCCAGTTTTCTGGCATAGTCTGCCACTTCAGGCACATTGACTATGCCGCCGATATTGGTGCCGCAATTGCAGACAAATACCCCGATTCTGGGGTATTCCCTTGAAACATCTCTTTGCTCTGGCATTACCATTTCCCTGGTCTGGGTGTTCCGTGCCGGGGCCAGATTTTCCGTGGCAGCTGACGCGGCTGCACTGGATTCCATAACAGACAGGGGAATATCCTTGGGGCCGGTAAGCACACCACAGGCATATACCCCGGAAAGAGAGGTTGACACCGGGTGAAAGCTGTCGGTTTCAATGAAACTGGATTTGTCAACACTGATATTCATCTTGTGTAAAAGGTCTGCAGCATCTTTGTTGATTTCAAGACCAGTGGACAAAACAACCATATCAAAGGATTCATCTTCCATGATACCGTCTTCGCTGACATATTTCATGGAAAGTCCTTTTCCCGGTCCGGCCGGCACCACAGAGTGAACCCGTGATTTGATGAATCTCACGCCGTTTTTTCTGGCATTTTCATAGTACCGGTCAAAATCTTTTCCCTGGGTTCTCATATCCATATAGAATATGGCGCAGTCCAGGTTGTTTTTTGCATGGTCCTTTGCCATGACTGCCTGCTTTATGGCATACATGCAGCAGACAGAGGAGCAGTATCCGTTACTGCACCGGTTTTCATCCCTGGATCCGACACATTGAAGCCAGGCAATTTTTTTTGGCTCTTTTTTGTGTTTTTTATCCGAAGGCAGACAGAGATGTCCCTGAAACGGTCCAGTGGCAGAAAGAACCCGTTCAAATCCCATGGATGTGACAATGTCAGGGTGGGTTTTATAACCGAGATTATCAAATTTTGAGGGATCAAAGGATGAAAAACCAGTGGAAAGAATAACGGAGCCCACGTTCAAAGAGATCTCTTTTTCCGTGTCATTGAAATTGATGGCATGGGAAGGACAGATATCTTGACACAGGCCGCACCGTTTTTTTAAAAGGTAAATGCATTTTTCCGGATCAATGGCGTATTTCAGGGGAACTGCCTGGGAATACGGGACGTAAATGGCTTTCCGTTTTGAAAGGGCTTCATTGTATTCATCATCCACTTTTTTGGGACATTTTTCTGCACACAGCCCGCAGGCAATGCATTTGCTGGTATCCACATACCTGGGGTGCTGAATCAGAGAGACAGTAAGATCCCCTTCCTGTCCTTTTATGTCAAGAACTTCCGTTAATGTGTGCAGTTCAATGTTGATATGCCGGCCGACCTCGACCAGTTTGGGAGAGATAATTCACATTGAACAATCGTTGGTGGGAAAGGTTTTGTCGAGCTGAGCCATTTTCCCGCCAATGGCAGGGGTCTTTTCCACAAGATGAACATAAAAGCCTGAGTTGGCAATATCCAGGGCCGCCTGCATACCGGCAATGCCCCCGCCTACAACCATGACTGATCCCTGAATTTTTGTTTCAGGTGTACTGTCTTTTTCCATATAACAACTCCATATTTTTTTAATCAGCTGTTAAATTTTTGAACTGCGGTAATTAAATCTTTTTCACAAAAAGGTTTTGACAGGTAGTCGTCTGCACCGAGTTTCATTGCTTTAACTGTGTTGGCAAGAGTTGAATAACCGGTGATTACAATTACATGCAGTTCAGGTTTTTTATTTTTAATTGTTTCCAGAATTTCCATGCCGTTCATGTCTTTAAGCTTCATATCCAGCAGAAGAACGTCATAATGGCTGTTTAACGCCATTTCAAGACCTTCTGTTCCAGTAAGACTGTGATCACACAGATATTCTTCCTCGTTTAAAACCATTTTACAGGCTTTACAAATCACATCTTCATCATCAATAATCAGGATTTTCCGCTGATTCATTAATTAACCTTTCTTTTGTGCTTTCATTAATCTGATGTTCAGGTAATATGGGAAGCGCAATGGTGATGGTTGTCCCCAGGTCTAATTCACTGAAAATTTTTACACTGCCTTTATGTTTTTTTATGATGCCGTAGCTGACAGCCAGGCCGAGCCCGGTACCATCGGGCTTGGTGGTGTAAAAGGGTTCAAATATTTTTTTCAGATCATCCATGGGGATACCGCATCCTGTATCCTCTACTTCTATGATTACCCTGTTTTTCTCTTTGTCAAATCTTGTTCTGATTGTGATCGTTCCTTTTTCATCAACGGAATGGGCTGAGTTGAGCAGCAGATTGATAAACACCTGTTCCATCTGGTTGCTGTCCAGAAGAAATTCAGGGATACTGCAGTCAAAATCCCTTATGATTTCTATGCGTTTTATAAGAAATTCATTTTCCATCAGTACCAGCGATTTTTCCATTACCTTATTGATATTGGAGTTTACCTTTTCAAGCTTTTTTTCCCGGGAAAAATCCAAAAGTCCCTGGATAATTGTTTTGCACCGCTGGGTTTCATTCATTATGATTTCAAGACCGTCCCTGTAAGGCCCGTTCCCTTTGGTTTTTTTCAACAGGTTGGAGCTGTACAGAAGTATTCCCGTGAGGGGGTTGTTTATTTCATGGGCAATACCGGCGGCCATCCGTCCAAGAGAGGACATTCTGTCAATTTTTATGGCCAGCTTATTGTAGCTGATGATATGGGATTTGATTTCTTCGTCATGATTGATGGCACATGCGCACTGCTCTGCAACAGCCTGGATAAAATCCCTTTCGTCATCGGAAAATACTTTTTGTTCTGCAAAGTATATTCTGATAAATCCGGTGAGCTGATTGTCTATCAGAAGCGGGACATCGATCATCATTCTAACGCCTTCATCCCAGGCTTCCTGGGGATATTTCACCCTGGGAGCGTTAAAAATATTGTTGATGATATGAATTTTGTTGTTTTCAGGCCATGACAGCAGCTCTTTTCCTGATAAAGGCTTTAATGCAAGGTATTTTTCACCAATACCATAGGAGGCTCTGGGGGTAAAATGGCTGGAATCCTTTTTCAGTAAACACAGAACAGCCCCTTTGGCGCTGATTCCCTGGGTGGTTCTCAGCACTACCTTTTCCAGTATTTGATCCATGTCTGTTGTGGAATGGACGACCTGGCTTATTTCTCTGAAGGTTTTGTAGAATTTTTTAAATCTGTTCAATGAAGTCATTATGCGCCTTTATCCTCTCCTTCTTAACTCTAACAAAAAAAGTTAGCTGACAAGTATGATATTAAATTTTTTCTTTAATTGTCAACTTTTCATTTATTTTTTTTTTAAAAAAAATAAAAAAGCAGGGCTGACAGATCAAGGGCGCTGTCAGTCCTGCTGAAAGGTCAGAAAAAATATATGTTTGTTACCAGGCTTCTTTTTCAAGACGTTTGTAGATATACATTAATTGTTTCTGATTCAGTTCCCCGATGTTTTCATTGATCCATCTTAAATCCCCTGATGCAAGGGCTGCTTTTGCTGCTGAAGAAAGAGTGTACTCCTGCAGGGCAAGGCTCCCCTGTTCCATGAGTGTGCTGGAAAACCATTGATCTTCATAGGTCCTGTTCAATATCTTGAGTACCTCGCGTTTTTCAATGGACGGATCCATTTTCTGGTCAAACTTTTTTAAGGCTTCTTTTTCTATTTTTGACAGGTTAACTTTCAGAGCTTCATGGATGGTTGTTTTGATCTGGTCTTCTGTAAAGGGCTTTGCCAGAAAATCATAGGCCCCTATTTTCATGGCGTCAACTGCCAGGGCACTGGTGGCGTATCCTGTCATGACCACGATTTCTGTGGACGGTTTGATTGCTTTTACCTTTTTGATTACTTCCATGCCGTCTATGTCCGGGAGGCGCAGATCAGCCATGAGCAGGTTGTAGTCAGCTTTGTCTATGGCTGAAAGGGCGCCGTACCCTGTTGCCTCAAGGGCTACTGTATACCCGTCTTCAGTGAGGATCATTTCAAGGCCCTTTGCCACATTAAGATCGTCTTCCATGATAAGGATATTCTGATGATTTGTTTTGTCCTTTGTGATTTCTTTTACTGCACTCATTTTGTCTCTCCTTTGTTTTGGGTTTAATTTATTCTCTTTATGAGCAGTAAAAGCATAAGGTGTGCCAGCGTGTGGAAACAAAACAAATAAAAAATTGGACGAACATAACACACTGATTATTAAGGCTTTTTAATCTGTGTTGCCTTAGAGATCAGATCCTTGTTCCAAGGGGTAAATTTTAAAAAATCGTATAAAAAAAAATATAAAAAAATTGTCTTCTGTGTTAATTGTTTATAATTATTGATAAAATATCCGTATAAAAAAAAATACGGGTCCCGGGATAAAAAATATACGCCAGGGGTTCAGTACAGGCATAAAAAGGCTTGAACATCGAGTTTCAGGGTCAGGTGCTTATTTTTCAATCAGGCTGATGATTTTTTTGGAGGTATATTCCCCCACGTCGGCAAGGCCGTCAACCGGCATGAACTGGTTGGCATTGTTTGAAAAAAGACAGGTTACCGATGCGGGAAAATCCTCATCTGCCTCATAGAAAATATAGCCCAGGGCAACTTTAGGCAGAGGATACACCATAAAGGAAAAATCCCCTGATGTACCGGATAAGGAGGCCTTTCCTCCAAAAGCACAGTATATTTTCTCCATGTTGTTTTTTATTTTTGTGAGAAAAGGGACAAGTACCTGTTCTGTATGAGTTGTAAACGCCCCGGCATAGGGCATGCTGCCTGAAAATTCCTTAAAGGCGGTCAAGGGGGTTTCAATGCAGATTTCTGTTCCTGCATGCAAAGCATACAGAGAAATAAGAATACCTGTCACCGAAGGGGCCTGTTTTCCGGACAGACTGATGTTGTCCGGCGCAAGGGTACAGTCTTCTCCAAATGCCCTGAAACTGAAAAGATTTCCTTTTTGCTGTGCTGGAAGTCGATCACTCAGATCTCCAGGCAGGGCCTTGTATAATCTGTTTAAATTGTTCTGAACAATTTTTTGGTAGTTGTCCATTATTTTTTTCAGGATGCTTTTTATATGAAAGCCGTCAGCCATCAGTACTCAGCTAACAGCTAAAAGCTAACAGCTAAAAGCTAACAGCTAACAGCTAAAAGCTAACAGCTAAAAGCTAACAGCTAAAAGCTAACAGCTTTCATTCTTCGTTGTGGCCGGATCGATGATTATGGTCCGGCCATGCCGGTTATATTGTGTTTTTTCAGTAATGTAGAGAAATTGGAGCGCTGCATATTCACTTTTTTTGCCGCTTTTGTGATATTGCCGTCTGCTGCATCAAGGGCCTTTTGCAGGAATTGTTTTTCAATTTTGCTGAAATTTTCCTCAAGAAACCGTTTTTTGGCAGTTTTGAGCTCCTCAATGTTTTCCGGGACCAATGTCTTAGACTGGCTGTTGTTTTTTGCTGGAAAATTTTCCATTATATCCCTGTGGTTCACCTGTTCCAGATCCGTCATGATGACAAGACGTTCGACCACATTTTTCAACTGCCTTACATTCCCCGGCCAGTCAAAGTCTACAAGGGCTTCAAGGGCCTCATCTGTGAATCCGTTTATTTTTTTTCCGGTTTTTTTACAGAAAATTTTAAGAAAATGGTAAACCAGGATGGGAATATCATCTTTTCTTTTTCTCAAGGGCGGAATCTGTATGGGAAATACGTTTAACCGGTAAAAGAGATCAGAACGGAAATCCCCTTTTTTAACCATCTGTTCAAGCTGCACATTGGTTGCGGCAATGATTCTGGCATTGGTCTTTTTTATTTTGCTTGAGCCGATGGGTTTATATTCTCCGGTTTCAAGTACCCGTAACAGCTTGCCCTGAATATCCAGAGTGAGATTTGAAATTTCATCCAGAAACAAGGTGCCGTTGCAGGCGGTTTCAAAAATTCCGGGTTTGGCAGCATCCGCTCCGGTGAACGCGCCTTTTACATGGCCGAACAATTCACTTTCCAGAAGAGAAGATGAAAGGGTGCTGCAGTCAACCGCCAGAAAGTGGCTGGATGCTCTTTTGCTGTGGACATGGATGGCATTGGCAAAGAGTTCTTTGCCTGTGCCGCTTTCTCCAGCGAGGAGAACCGTGCTGTCCATGGGGGCAACCCGTTTGATTGTTTCAAATACATTGACAATGAGTTTGTTTTTTCCAAGGATATTGCTGAAATCATATTTCTGGTAAAGCTGTGCTTTTAGATGCTGATTTTCTTTTATAAGTCTTTTACCTTCAAGGGTTTTGTGAACCGACTGGATCAGCTGTTCCTCAGAGAACGGTTTGGTGATAAAATCAGATGCCCCGTTTTTCATTGCGTCAACCGCATTGTTTACGGTTCCGTATCCTGTCATCATGATAACACAGATGTCATTGTCTTTGGGATTGATCTGCTTTAGAATTTGAATTCCGCACATATCGGGCAGTTTTATGTCCAGAAGCAGAAGGTGAAAATCTGTTTCTGCAGTTTTTTCCAGGGCAGTTTTTCCGTTTACCGCTGTGTCAACCAGATACCCCTGTTCCTCAAGGATCATTTTACCGGCTTTGCAGATAACAGGTTCATCATCCACAATCAGAATTTTTTCTGCACTCATGTGTTTCCCTTTTATTCGATCATCACGTTTTTTTATACCTGACCTTGCTCTCCAAAAATCAGACACTGAAACTTGATTATCGCGTTTTAATCTTTTCGCTGCGGTAGCTTTTAATATGAATTTCCTGAATGGTGGCAAGCCCTTCTTTTACAGACCGGTCTATAAAAGGGAGAAACCCCTCTATCTTCTCAGGTGTATCAATAATTTCTATAATTATTGGGAGGTCTTCTGACAGTCTCAGAATTTTTGTGGTATGAATTCTGGAATGGGCGCCGTACCCAAGCATTCCCCGGAGGATTGTTGTCCCTGCCAGTCCCTCTTTTCTTGCCTGCTGTATGATCCACTTGTAAAGGGGAATCCCCTGGTACCTGTCGCTTTCGCCGATAAAAATCTTTAAAAGTTGTCCTTTTTTGTGAAAAGTCATGATCCTCCTTTATTTTCAGATCATTTTTGAAAGAATAAAGCCTGTCCATACAGACAAAAGCCCAATACAGATCTGAAGCATTATATTGGCCAGGGTGGTGAGAATCTGCCCATCCCGGGCAAGGATAAAACTTTCATAGCCAAAGGTTGAAAAGGTCGTAAAGCTTCCAAGCACTCCGATAAATAAAAACATTCGAATCTCAGGGGAAAAGATCTGCCTCTCTTCCATAAGGCCTCCGCCCATGCCAATTAAAAAGCACCCGGCCATGTTTACGGTGAACGTGCCCAGTGGAAAGGATAATGATCCAGAATAGCGTGATACAAGGCCGGCTACACCATAGCGCAGAATTGAGCCGATGAATCCGCCGACTCCCACATAAAGACAATTCAACAATAAACAACTCCTTTACTCGATTTTTTCAGATCCCTGACGCCTCACAGGTAAATATCAATATTAAAAAATCTGACCATTGAATTATAGTATTGTTGAAAAAAAGTGTCAATTAAATCCCGGGTGTATTTGTATGGATAATTGTAAAGTTAGGGTTTACTTAAAAACACAATTCAGCTATATAATCTGGGTAATAAATATTGTTAAGTGTTTTAATTCGATGATCAAGTTCTTGTATCTGGTTTTTGGAGAACGGGGTCAGTTGCATGAATCCTGCCCTTTACCTTGGTGATAAAAAGGGTGATAAAAAAATGGTTAAAAATATTGCCCACAGGGGAGGGGGATGTCTTGCCCCGGAAAATACAATTATTGGCGCCCAAAAAGGGTATGAAGCAGGGGCGGACCTCTGGGAAACAGATGTTTCCATAACCAGGGACGGGCATCTTATCCTTTTTCATGATGATTTTTTGGGCAGAACAACCAATGCCGACAAGGTTTTTCCTGGCAGAAAAACAGATCTGGTGGCGGATTATACCCTGTCTGAAATCAGAATGCTGGATGCAGGGGCAGCTTACATTGAAACAGATCCCTTTGATCAGATAAAAAAAGGAAGTATTGACAAACAGGATCTTTTGAGCTTTTACGGGGAAAAAGTGCCAGGACTTGAAGATGCGCTTTTGTTTACAAAGAACAGAAACTGGAAGATAAACCTTGAATTAAAGGATCAGCTGGGTGTGGACAGGAACTATCCCATTCCCAGGCGGGTACTGAATGCCATTGCCCATGTAAATATGGCAGAAGACCAGGTGGTTATATCCTCTTTCAGGCACTCCTGGCTGAAACAGATCAGGCAGGCAGCACCAGGCATTGAGATCCAGGCCCTGCTGGGAAAAGAGGATACAGGGCCGATTGACTGGGGTGATTTTGAATTTCAAGTGTACAATGTGAATTGTATGCTGATTGATAAAAACCAGATAAACAGGGCAAAAGACAAGGGAAAAACCATTAATCTGTTTACTGTAAATGACAGAAATGAGATGGCCCGGTGGATCAGTTCCGGGGTGGATGGGCTGTTTACCGATTATCCCCATGTTCTTGCTGATCTGATACGCGAAGATCAAGTTTTTTAATGTTGACATTTACCTGTGAGGGGTCAGGCCTGACCGCATTTTCGAGAAATCAGATATAAAAATCTGATCATCGGGTAATAAGGTAAATAAACCTGAAAAAAGGGGAGCCATGATATCTGAAGAAAAGGTTCTGTGTATTAAAAGAGCGCATCTGCCGGCAGAATGGATTAAAGAAAAAAGCATTGTCAGGCTTGACTTTCAAAGTTTTTACGGGATTTGCGCAGAAGCGGGATATCACTGGATGGAACGGGGGGAAATAGAACAAGATCCATCCGTTAAGCAGATCATTCCATATATTGTTGTTCAGACAGCAGCAGGTGATCAAACAGCTGTTTACAGAAGAAAGGGCAGTGAGCAAAGGCTTCATGATCTCTGGTCTGCCGGGATAGGGGGGCATGTGAATCAGAAAGACATTTCAGGCATAGGTGACGGGTTTGAAGAGATTGTCAAAACCGGCATGATGCGGGAACTTGATGAAGAATTTTTAAATTGGCCACAAAACCAAAAGCCGGTTTTTTGGGGGACCATAAATGAAGAAAAAACAGATGTGGGCAGTGTTCATTTAGGGGCTGTCTTTAAAATTACAGCAAAGGATATTTCAAGGTTTACACCGGGCAGCGAGCTTGTGGATTTTAAATGGGCGGATACTGTAAGTCTTTCCTCCCTGAACATGGAGTTGTGGTCAGGGCTTGCCCTGGAGCTGTTGTCCCGATGATAGAGAAATGCCAGAGATGCGGTGAATGCTGTGAAAAAGGCGGGCCTGCCCTGCATATTCAGGATATTGATTTAATAAGAAAAAAAATCATTCTTCCAAATCATCTGATCACGATCCGGAAAAATGAACTGGCCTATGATCCGGTCAGGGATTCAGTTGAACCGGTTAAAGCGGAGTTTTTAAAGATTGGCGGCACCCATGGAAAATGGACCTGCCGGTTCTATGACAAGACCCGCCATGGATGCCTTATCTATGAGAACCGGCCCCTGGCCTGCCGGGTGCTAAAATGCTGGGATACCGCAGATATTCTGACCCTTTCCGGAAAAGACCTGCTGTCACGTTTTGATCTGGTGGAGAAAGACAGTGTTATGGCAGAAAAAATAAAAGAATACGATTCCCTTTACCCCTGCCCGGATATGCAGATGATTTCCAGGAAAGGGCCCCGTTCTTCAAAAAAGGTTGTCAGACATTTTGAAGAAATGATAACAAATGATTTAAGTTACCGGTTCAATGCGGTTAAAGCGCACAATCTTTCGATTTCAGAGGAAATGTTTTATTTCGGCAGGCCTCTTTTTCAATTGTTTCAGGCACTTGGCTTTGGTGTGAGTGAAACTTCCAGGGGCATCAAGTTAAGTTTTAAAAAAAGAAAGGACAATCCTTAACCTCATGTTGAAACTGACCGGGGTAAATATGGCGGCAGCACATTTTTTTTAACATTACTATTACTTTGATGATCAGGTTTTTTTTTATGCCTGACCCTGTTCTCCAGAAACCAGATACAAAAACTTGATCATCGCGTATCATCGATGAAAAGGGGATAAGAATGAAGATCAATATAAAAACCACCCGTAAGAGCCAGCTCATTGATATAACCAATGAAATTCAGCAGGCTGTTCTTGATGCTGAAATAACATACGGACTTGTGCACGTTTTCTGCATACATACAACAGCGGGTATCGCCATTAATGAAAGTGCTGATCCTGATGTGAGAACTGATATTCTCAATGTTTTAGACCGGCTTGTCCCCTGGGAGGGAAATTATCTCCACAAGGGGGGCAATGCAGCTGCCCATGCGAAAGCCTGCATTATTGGATCTTCTGAACTGCTTGCCATTGAAGACAGAAAGCTTGTCGTTGGAAAGTGGCAGGCTGTGTTTTTCTGCGAGTTTGACGGTCCCCGGGACAGGGTTGTAAGATTAAAATTTACCAAATAAATACGGCATCCTTTTATTTTTTTTAACCACGAAACACACAAAAGGCACGAAAAATATAAAAGTCAAACACAAAAAATGTAAACTGCTTTTGAAGCATTATGAAGGATGCCATAAATACCATGTACAGATACCTATACACTAGATCATCAAGTTTTTTGAATACCGCCGCCCCCAGTGGTTGGGGCGGTGGGCAATCACGATGGACGTACGCTCGGCCATGAGGTTGGAAAGCGCATCCTGAATGCTGGCCTCGGTTTCCGAGTCAATGTATTCCTCGCTGGCATATCAGTTCTACAGGTTGGCGCATGGCATACGC
>JAWOEJ010000135.1:0-8976 GCA_046482845.1 Desulfobacteraceae bacterium
CTCTTCCCTGCTTAAACCAGATAAAAAAGTTAATGCGTAATTGTGAAGAAAATCATCCATGGGGCGCTGGCGAAGAAGAGATACTGCCTCATTGAAACCCGGTTTTCCCCCAGGAACAACTTCAAAATAACCTGTTCCTGAAAGGCTTTCAGTTTTTACAAGTCTGTATGCCAGAAATTCATTATCCATTATTCATCCTTTGCATCATTTTTTCCCCTGCTGTATGAAAAAAACACACCAATAAGTGCTATAAGTGCACCTGCCCCCATGGCATGGTGAAACCCTGCCATAAATGCTCCTTCCATCTCATGGGTATAGTCCTTTAAATTTGCACCGTGGGTAAGCCTGGAAAAAACAATACTGAAAATCAGACCGGCAACGGCCACCCCCACCACCATGCCGAGGTTTCTTACCGTGGCAACAGCTGCCGATGCAATTCCCCTTCTTCTTGCTGATACCGATCCCATGGCAGCGGAGCTGTTGGGAGAAATAAAAAAGGCTGTCCCAATCCCGGCAAGGGCAAGCTGGAGAAGAATGATGTACACCGGGGTCATGGAGTCTATCCAGGTAAAGGAAAAAAGAGATCCGGATAGCAAAGCCATGCCAAAGGTGCAAAGCCCCCTGCTTGACCCGGATCTGTCATACAACATGCCGGAAACCGGGCTTACAAAAAAAAGAACAAGAAAGGGAACCACCATGATCCCCCCGGTGGCAGAGGCGGAAAAACCGCGGGGAGAGGTCAGATAAAACGGCATGAGAAATACAATAAAAAACAACGCGGCAAAGAGGATACCGCCAGATATAAGGGAAAAGGTAAAAAGCCTTACCCGTAAAAGCCTGGCATCAAACAAAGGATATGGGGTTTTTAATTCAGCCAGAACAAATCCTGTCCCTGCCATTAAAAAAAAGCAAAAAGCCCCCATTGTCTTCATGGACACCACGCCCCAGGTATCCAGCTGTGTAACGGCAAGTATCAGACAGAAAAGCGCTGCTGCAAGAAAAATCCCGCCTCGTATATCAAGGGGCTCGTTATTGCCTTTGTCGGCATGGGACCTTTTTAACATGGCCAACCCCAGAAAAGCAGATATAAGACCAATGGGGATATTGATAATAAAAATAAACCGCCATGATAAAAAATCCAGGAGCACGCCGCCGGCCATGGGGCCTGCGGTAAGACCCGCGGCAACAACTGTCCCCACCATACCAAGGGCTTTTCCCCGTTCCTCCCGGGGAAATATATCCACCACAAGGGCCGGTGAACAGGCCATCAGCATGGCAGCGCCGCACCCCTGGACCGACCGGGAAAAAATCAGAAACCAGGGCTGAAATGCCAGGGAACACAGCAGAGACCCAAAAGAAAAAATCACAAAGCCCAGGCAGTAGATTACCCGCCGCCCC
Source organism: Desulfobacteraceae bacterium (assembly GCA_046482845.1). Classification (GTDB taxonomy): domain Bacteria; phylum Desulfobacterota; class Desulfobacteria; order Desulfobacterales; family Desulfobacteraceae; genus DATFJZ01. Next base: position 1,399 of record JAWOEJ010000135.1, read on the forward strand.
TTGATATCACTGAGTCTGCCAAAGGTCAGCAAAAGAGATGAGACCGTTAACAGATAAATAAGGACCACCCACTGAACTGTCTCAAAAGGGGCATTGAGATCTTCCATGATAAAGGGAAGAGCAATATTAACAATACTGCTGTCCAGGGTGGACATAAACACACCTGAAGCCACCAGTAAAAACACCTTCCATTTCCAGTTTTTAGGTTCTGCCATGGGCATATGCTCCAGTTTCTACCTTGATTTAAGGGCTCTGAAAAAAATAATATGCGCAATATGCGTGGATTATTTTTGGAAGATCCTTAACCTCTCTGCCTTAATCTCGCGTTTGATGATCACACTGCCGTTTTTCCCTGCCCCCCCCCCCAGCCTCAGAAGAGCAGTGGTCAGCCTTAAACTTATTTCAAGTTCTTCATAAATATGATATATAGAGATATTTGACAAGGATAAACAGCAGTTCCAGATCATGACCTCTGGATATCACCTAAAAAAAAAACGAGGAAAGTATGGCCGCAGAAAACGACTTAGTCCTTATTTATATTGAAAACGAACCTGTCTCCTTTGCCAGGATTGAAACAATCAGGGCGGACGCAAAAAAAAACTGGTTTCAGATAACACTCCTTCTGCTTCAGATCCCTTTACAGGTGATTACATGGATACTTAAAGACGACTATATAAATGGAGAGGTCTTTTATATGGGAGGTAAAGAAATGAAGCTTGAAAAAATTGTGTGTCCTGAACAGGATCAGATTCCTCCTGAAGTTCCTTTTTCCAACAGCAACACCCCAGAAAAAGCTAAAGATGAACAATCAAAGGATCAGGATGCAGAAATCATCTCTTTTGCTGATGTGAAAAAAGCCAGACAGAAAAAACGAGAAACTCCATAAAGTCAGGCTGAATTTTTGAAACCCGGACATAAAAATCAAAAATTGAAAATTGGATCCCTGGTGATGAACGGGGTATCTGTGATGGCTCCCCTTGCCGGTATCACCAACCTTCCCTTCAGGCTGATTGTCAGGCAGTGCGGCTGTCCCCTGGTGTACACGGAAATGGTCAGTGCAAAAGGATTATTGTACAATTCAAAAAAAACCTTTGCCCTGCTGGATACAACAAAAGAGGACAGTCCCCTTAATATCCAGATATTTGGATCTGATCCCGGTGACATGGCAGAAGCAGCAGCCATGATTGAAGAAAGGGGATGCGGGGATATCATTGATATCAATTTTGGATGCAGCGTTAAAAAAGTGTTAAAAACCGGTGCCGGCGCAGCATTGATGCAGGCGCCGGATCGAGCGGCAGCCCTTTTAAAGGCAGTAAGGCAGAGAATTACCCTTCCCCTGACCATTAAAATCAGATCCGGATGGGATTGTTCTGGAAACCAGGCCGCTGTTATTGCTCAAATTGCTCAGGACTGCGGGGTTGATGCCGTTGCCGTACACCCGAGAACCGCACAGCAGGGGTTCAGGGGAAAGGCTGACTGGACCGTTATCAAACGAATAAAACAAAAACTTTCGATCCCTGTCCTGGGAAACGGAGATATTGTAACACCGGAACTCGGGGTTGACATGATGAAACAGACCGGGTGCGACGGGGTAATGATAGGCAGAGCAGCCATGGGAAACCCCTTTATCTTTTCAGCGCTTGAAAACCTGTTAAACCACAACACCTGCAGCAAACCGTCCATGGAAGACATCTTTTCTATCATGGAAACCCTTTTGTCTGCCCATGTCAACTATTTTGGTGAAAAAGCCGGGGTTAAAATGATGAGAAGCCGGCTGACATGGTTTGCAAAGGGATATCCCGGTGCAAAGGATTTCCGCAAAAATCTGACAGGTATTGAATCCTGTGCCCATGCCCTTGATATTATCAACGAATTCAGGGAAAACACACAGGCAGGCGCCCTGCTTTGTTCACCGCCAAAATAAACATTTAAAAGACCTGGAGGAAAACACCATGTCACTAACCGCCCTTGACAACGTCCTTGAACAGGAAATACGCCGTCTTGAATCTGAAGGCCGGGCCAAACCCCCGGAAAGAATCCTGGAAAAATATATGCCTGCCCAGGGAAAATCAGGGCCCAGGTACAAACTCCAGGGGATAGACAGATCCTTTATCCGTATGAATTCCAATGCCTATCTGTCCCTGTCCCATGATCCTGAACTGATCAGAGCCGCAGACCAGGCAGCCTGCCAGTTCGGCACAGGACTTGACAACCTGGGCAGGGAAACCATTCCCGGCCCCCATCCCATTGTCCCCCTTCTGGTCAGAGATACCCATAAAACCCGTACCCTGGTAAACTTTCTATTTGACCAGGGCATCCTTGTTGCCGGGCTGACCTGGCCGGTTCTGCCCAAAGGGGATGAAACCATTCGGTTCCAGATCAATGCCGCCCATCCCCCCGCTGATATTGACTTTGTACTTGAAGCCATCAGCAGATCTGACAAAGGCATGGGGTAATGGCCGACCTGATTCTGGTACAGCCGCCGATTGAGGATTTCTACCTTACCCTGAAGCGGACCATTCCCTACGGCCTGGCCTGTATTGCCGGCAGCCTCAGACAAAAAGGCTTTTCCGTTGACCTTTTTGATGCCCTTGCCGTCAACAGATCCAAAATAATACCCCTGCCAGAGGCCTTGACCCCTTTGTCAGCCTATTACGGCAGGGAGGACTGTTCTTCTTTTGCCCTGTTCCACCATTTCAAACATTACGGCTATAGTTATGAGCATATCAGCAGGGTCATCAAAGAAAAAAAACCCTGTATTGCCTGCATATCCTCACTGTTTACCCCTTACTTTGACCAGGCGTTGAAAACCGCTGAAACAATCAAACACTGTTATCCGGAATGTATTATTGTCATGGGCGGTCACCATCCCACAAACCTGCCTGAAACGGTCATGGTTTCAAAGCATGTGGATTTTGTCATACGGGGGGAAGGGGAAACAGCCATGCCCATGCTGGCCCGGGCCATACTGAACCGCAGAACAGACCCGGAAACCCTTAAAAAAATTCCAGGTATTGTGTTTCGAAAAAAAGACAACACCCTATATATAAGTGAACCGGCCTGGCTTGAGCGCAGAGAAGAATTTTCCCTTCCTGCCATGGATCTGGTTAAAAGCGGTTTTTACCGCAGAAAAAAAACACACAGCACCAGTATTGTCACCAGCAGGGGCTGTCCCATGCACTGCTCCTATTGTTCTGTGGGGGCATCTGCCGCATGGAGCCCCAGGTTCCGGCAGAGAAATGCAGAGGATGTGGTCAGCGAACTGGCCGGGCAGTTCCAGGCCAGGGATATTGGATTTGTGGATTTTGAAGATGAAAACCTCACCCTTGACAAAAAATGGTTCCTGGATTTTCTTAACAGAGCCGAGCCCCTGTTTAAAAAAAACCGGCCTGAACTTCGGGCCATGAACGGATTGTTTCCCCCTTCCCTGGACCCTGAGGTTGTCAGAGCAATGAAAGCATCCGGTTTTAAAACAATAAATTTGTCCCTTGGGTCCAACTCCAGAGACCAGCTGAAAAGATTCAACCGGCCCGATGTCAGAAAGGCCTTTAAAAAAGCGCTTTTACTGGCAAAGCACCATCATATGCAGTCGGTCTCATACATTATTGCCGGTGCTCCCGGCCAGGACAGCCTGGATTCCCTTTCTGATCTGATCTTTCTTGCAGAAATGCCAACCCTTGCCGGCATGTCAATTTTTTATCCGGCGCCTGGAAGCCTTGACTACCAGGTATGCAGAGAAAAAAATCTGCTTCCGGACTCGTTTTTAATGATGCGGTCCACGGCTCTGCCCATTTCCCATACAACCACCCGACGTGAAAGCATCACCCTGTTGAGGCTGTCAAGAATTGTTAATTTCATGAAATTTCTCGTGGATACAAAAATCCCCATCCCAGGACCTGAGCCATGGACAAAGCACTGCACCCTTGATGCCGGCGACAGAATAAAAACCGGCAAAACCCTGCTGAGCTGGTTTCTCTTTGATGGAAACATAAGGGGAATCACCAGAGACAACCAGGTCTTTATCCATCTGCAGGATAAAGATTTAACCAGAATCTTTATAGAAAAAATAAAACAAACCAGAATAAAAGGAACGATTGTTTAAATTTTATATTGTTTTTTCCTGTTTTCTTACGTATATTTAAAGCAGTTCACCTTAGCCCTGCATACATATGCCGCGTTAAGCCACACAATCTTGTTTACCCTCGTTTCATGGAAAAACAACTGCACCCGGCAATTTTCACATTTCAGAAAATTTGCAGCATAACAAAGCAACTGCCTTTGAACCGTGCAGTTCAATCTTAATGAACACTCAAATTTTTTTTGGATCAAGGAATGACTATTGGAACCTGTTAAAGGCTATTTAGAGATAATGGACAAGGGATTTGGATTTTTACGCACCATTGAAAACAATTTTCAGCCCCTTACTGACAACCCCTTTGTGCCCAACAATTTAATCAACAGATTAAAATTAAGGGAAGGCAGCTATATTGAGGGGTTTGGCGCCGGCAATCCCGCAAAAAATAAAAACTTAAGACTTGCCAGGATTGAGACCGTCAACGGCATCCCCTTTAAAAACTTTGAAAAAATTCCGTTTTTACATGAGCAGACCAGCATCAATCCCTGTGAACGGTTTTCTCTTGCCCAGGGCAAAGCGGACATGACCGGCAGGGCCCTGGACATTATCGTACCCATCGGCATGGGCCAGCGGGGGTTGATCAGCGCGCCGCCGAAATCCGGAAAAACCACAATTTTAAAGCATATGGCTGGGTCCATCCTCAAAAATCACCCGGAAACCGCCCTGTTTGTGCTTCTCGTGGATGAACGGCCTGAAGAGGTAACAGACTTTCAGAGAAACCTGCCGGGTGCCCATGTATTGTTTTCCTCGTCGGATCAGCATATTGACCAGCACATGAGAATGACCCGGTTTGCCATTCACACCGCCATAAGATGCGCTGAAGCCGGTCAGAACACCATTGTCTTTATTGACTCCCTGACAAGAATGACCCGCGCCTTTAATTCTGAAATCAACAGTCATGGCAAAACACTGACCGGAGGCCTGGGTGCCAATGCCATGACCATCCCCAGAAAAATTTTCGGTGCCGCCAGAAATCTTGAATTCAGCGGCTCATTGACCATTATTGCCACCATTCTCATAGACACCGGCTCCAGGATGGACGATATCATCTTCCAGGAATTTAAAGGCACAGGCAATATGGATCTGATGCTGAGCCGGGAATGTGCTGAACAACGGATATGGCCTGCCATAAATATAAACCAGTCCGGCACCCGGAAAGAAGACCTTCTCCTGGATAAGGACCAGTACAGCAAGAGCATTGAAATCAGAAGATATCTTTCCTCAATGGATGAGGTCTCAGCCATGCAGAATCTTTTAGCTTACCTTGAGAGCAATTAAGAAACACATCAAAGCTTCACAGACAACAAAAGGATATTCTCAGCTTTGTGCCGCGCTTTTATATGCCTCGTCAAGCCTTTCCTTGATATAACTGATTTCTTCCTCATCATAGGCATAAAGGTCAAAACAATACCCGTCATCTCCAAGAAGACCATCAGGTATAAGATCTCCCATCTCTTCAGGGTCTGATATCATATCCCCGTAAAAACAGACAGAAAGCCATCTCTCGCCTGGGTCATCATCAATTACATCAGCCATGGCAAAAAGAGTGCGATCCTTCTGATTCTTATGCCTGGGTCTGAGGGAATAGGTCACTCCAGGCCTTGGGTGAAACTCAAGGGTAACATCGGCCATGGCCATGAGATGCTCCATTATCGTTTGAAAGGCTTTTTTGGTCTGGCTTTCTGTCTCTTCCCACTGATCAACAAACTTCTCTAATTCTTCCATATTTTCTCCTTTGACTGCTGCGCCGGTCGAATAACCGCCGCCAAAAATTCAATTAAACCCCATGTACCTGATGATCACATTTTTTTCCTCGTGTGAGGAATATCCAAAACCATACTCAAAACCCTGATCATGGAGATGCAGTTATGACTCTGACATGTGTTTTACCAGATGACCCAGTTCGGGAAATATCAGGGCCCTGCAGGCAAGCTGACAGGCTTTAAGGCTGCCAGGCATTGAAAACACAATGACATTGTTTACTATACCTGCTGTGGCTCTTGATAAAAGAGCAGCAGAGTCGATTTCTTCATAACTGAGCTGCGCAAAAAGCGGACCAAAGGCGGTAAGATGTTTTTCAAAAAGCGGGGTCACTGCCTCAATGGTCACATCCCTCGGGCTTACACCGGTTCCTCCGGACATGAGAATCACATGGGGCTGCACCTTGAACACCACATGCTCAACCATGTCGCGTATGGCCTGCTTTTCATCGGTAACCACATGGTGCACCACCACCTCATGCCCCTCTTTTTTAGCTGTTTTTTTTATCCATGCACCGGCTTTATCCTCTGATATCCCTCTTGTGGTAGACACAGAAACAATACCGACCCTGAGATGTTCAGGCAGATCTTTTTTATGTAATAATGCATTCATTGATGTTTACCTGTTATTAAATTTTACCTGATTCTACCTGTTCAACGCTGACCTTGTCCATTCCGTCATTCTCCTTTAAACAGACATTCACCATTTCCTGATGAAAGGTATCCAGAGTTATGCCTTTGTAATCCGCCTGAATGGGAAGTTCTCTGTGGCCTCTGTCCACAAGAACGGCCAGTTCAATGCAGGACGGCCTGCCAAAGTCCATAATGGTATCCATGGCTGCACGGATGGTCCGCCCTGTAAACAGCACATCGTCTACCAGAATGATCTTCTGTTTGTCCACAGAAAAGGGGATTCTTGAAGGCCTGACAACGGGCGTGGCATTGCTGCTGGTCCAGTCATCTCTGTAGAAATTAATATCCATTTCTCCCACAGGCACTTTGATCTTTTCAATCTCCTCTATTTTTTTCTGAATCCGCTTTGCAAGAGAATCACCCCGGGTAAGAATACCAACAAGGGCAATGTTTTCAACCCCCCTGTTGGCCTCAATAATCTCATGGGACATTCTTGTAATCACTCTTTTAATATCTTCTGCATTGAGAACTGTTTTTTCATTTTTCATGGCTCCCCCTGTACTGTCACTGAAAAACAACCCGGTTCCCTCAGTCACCCGTTTGTCACCGGCAGTTTTCACATTAAATAAAAACCATTATCATCTTTTTTACCAGGGGGCAAGACCTGTCCGGGGAAATTGGGCATAAAGATTTTTTCAATTTTTAAAAAAAACCGAGACACTGAAGTTTAAATCCTATATAACACCCATGATACGCAGCATCACAATGTTAGCTTTTAGCTGTTACTCGGTTATCAAGTTTTTATGGAAGGACCTATTAAGAGCCCCCAGCGGTTGCCTGTCAGGAACATTGAGAACCAAAGGAGATCAGACTTTTTCCCTGCCAGGCGTTGCGACAATCAAGCTGTTTGCGGCCACTGGTCCTCAAACAGCTTGATTGTCGCAATGCCTGGCAGGGAAAAAGTCTGATCTCCTTTGGTTCTCAATGTTCCTGACAGGCAACCGCTGGGGGCTCTTAATAGGTGCTTCCATAAAAACTTGATAACCGAGT
>JAWOEJ010000148.1:0-11300 GCA_046482845.1 Desulfobacteraceae bacterium
CAATATATATGGCTAAAAATGGTACTGATGGCGTTTATGATAAAGACCCAAGGAAGTTTAAAAATACGCTCTGTCAAGTTTTTTCAGATCAGTGTTGCCCCTTATATAGAGGATCGGCAGACCTGTTCTGTTCAGGCGCTCAAGGATGTGGTCGGCGCGGCAGAAACTGGTTATATCTCCAGCAATAACAAGGATATCAGGTTTATAGTGTTGAATACAGGCCTGGATTCTGTCTATTTTTTCATCTTTTCCGTGAATGTCAGCCACTGCGTAGATCAGCATATTGTTTTCCTTAATTTAAGTGTTTGTTATTTTTGTTTTTCTGTATCTGAAAGGCCTGATCCCTCATTGTTTATGGGCTGATTGTATGATCTGTTTTGATGTGTTGATCAACACCTGTAGGGTTTCAGTATTGTATTCAAAAGTATCTATGGGGGGGTGGATGATCAGCTCGGCCTTTCCCGGAAAAAGGGCAAAACTGCCTTTGGGAAGAATTTTATGGGTATGGTTGATGGTTACAGGAAGAATGGGAATTTTAAGATCAAGGGCCATTTTAAATGCCCCTTTTTTAAATCTCTGTATGTCTCCGTTTCTGCTTCGGGTGCCTTCTGGGAAAAAGAACACGGAAGTACCGTTTTTAATCCTGGTTTTGGCTGTGTTAATGCAGGCCACGGCTTCCTGGTTATTGGAGCGGTCAATAAAGATATGCCCTATTTTTTCACAGGCAATACCGATACCTGGAATTTTTCTAATGGATTTTTTCATAACCCATTTGAAATCAATGCCGAGCCAGCCGTAAACAATAAAGATATCATAAAAACTTTCATGATTGGAAACCACCACATAGGACGTATGCGGATCAATGTGCTCCCGTCCCTTTACCCTGAGAAATACAGGGGTAAGATAGCAGATCATCCTTCCCCAGAGGGGACCTGTGCATCTGCTGCCGATTCCGGGATTGATCAGAACGGAGAGCAAAACACATACTACGCTCAGGACAGCAGTGGATAAGACAAACCAGGGCATTAAAACCAGCCATTTGTAGGGAAAATAAAGAAAAAATCCAATTTTTTGAACTGCCCTGGTAAAATCAGCATTTTTTTTCTTTGTTGATATGTATTGGTCATACTGATGCTGATAATGATTGAGTTTTTTTAATAAGGTTTCAACCGAAGGCATGATTGTTCCCCTTTGCAAGTTGGAAAATTTAACCTGTGACTCAATTGGAAAAACAATACGTAACCGGCAAAAATGGAAAAAGGATACGTATACAATAAAAAAAACGTATCATAAAAAAAATTCCAGGTCAAATCTTTTATACGTATGATCGGGTATCAGAACTGCCGGTAAATCCTATTGTTTTCTGATGGTTTTTAAAAGATTTGAAGACAGCCTTAAAAGGGTTCTGGCAAACTCTTCCTGGAACTGGTGGTTTTCCCTGTTTGTAAACAAAGTAAAATCAATAATTTCCAAATTTTTCACAAAGGTCAGCATGTCCAGCATGTGGGTCTGAACAAAATTTTTGACAGTGGAATCCTGCATTTCTCTACTGCTGCATTCCCGGCCCAGGCTTTTGAGTTCATTGATCAGATCCCTGTTGTGTTGAAGCTCAGGGTTCAGGACTTCATATATTAATAGAAACAGGGCATCTACTTTGCTGCTTTTGATGATGGTGGGGCTGTGGAAAAAAGAGTTGTCCGGGTCCATGATGTCACATTTTTTTCCAAGGGTCAGGCACCGGTTGAACCAGTTCAGGGTATAGGCGATATGATCTTTTTTGTCCCAGCTGTTCTTCTGCCAGATATGCACGCGCACAGCCTTGGGCAGTTCTGAAAGAAACACCTCATAGCTCTGGTATTGAAAGCTGCCCAGCAGGGCCCCGGACTGAAATATATCCACACCGGGTTTTTCCGCTTCCCTTGAGAACTCAATGGTGAACAGCCGTTCTTCCTTTCCGGGTCTGAATATGAGAATTTTATAGGAGGGTTTGTTCTTTTGAATACGTATCAGCTCTTCTGCCGAATCAGGGGGAATAATGGTGTCGGCAATGGATGGAGGGATGAATGCGGCAGGAAGGTTCGGGCTGAGGTCAATTTTTTCCAGGGCCTCCTGAAACACCAATACCTCTTTTTGTCCAAGGGGATGGACAGGAACAAGTTTTCCCGGCATAAGAAATTTTGAGAATTTTTCAAGTATACGTTCAAGGCCGGCCTGCCAGTGGGCGCTTCTGGGATCTCTTCCATCCTGGATCCATTTCTTTACTTTTTTGTTAATCTGGGTCATTTCATGTCCTTTTTCTATGTTCATACCAATGCTGTTTTGCCTTTTGTGTTTTTAAATACGCTTTAAAAACAGCCTGCCGGGAGGTTAACGCTTCAAACCGGTTTAAATCCTGCAACCCATTGAAAATGGATTTTCCTTTTGCCATATCCTGGCAGCGGCTGACGGTTTTTTCCCCGAAACAGGTGACAAGTATACGTTTATATCCGTCTGAGTCAACCCCTTTGAGATGTAATTGTAGAATGGCGGACAGACACTGGTAGTGCCGCTGTTTGTTTTTATGAACATACCCTGAAAACAGCAGGGTTTTAATTTCCTGGGCAGCCCTGTCAGGGTGGCCAAGGGCCAGGCAGAGGCAGGCTTTGATTTCAGGCAGATAAAGGTCTTCCCAGATGCTGTTTTCTTCTTCCGGAATTCCCAGCTGAAGGGCCAGGGGTTTGATATCGCTGAGTTCTTCCTGAAAAAGCATTTGAAAAAAGGTATCAAGTTCTTTTCTGTCCAGATCTTTCAGGGAAAAGATGAATGGATGGAGAAAAACCGCCTGGCTGTTATTGTTCCAGTACAATTCATCCACAGGATAAATTTCTGAAAATCCCGGCACTAAAATACGGCATACATCAATACCCAGATGTTTGTAGGATGCCATGTAAACCTGATACCCTTCCTGGTCCATAAGGGTTAACAGCTGCTCTTTCATCTGTTCTGTGCTGCCCTTACAGCCCCAGCTGAAAAAGGAATAATCCGGATCATCCTTTAACATCTGCCAGGGAATAATCCCGCTGGAATCTACAAAATGGGTTTCAAGATTTTCTGGATCACCGGTAATGTCAAGATCAAAACTGGGCAGGGGAAAGGTGTCAAGCTGATCTGTTGTTCTTCCCTGGAGCAGTTCTGTAAAACACCGCAGCAATGCTGTTTCAAAATCAGGGTGTGCCCCAAAGGCAGCATAGCATCCACTGGTTTCACGGTTGACCAGGGTGATGTTCACCACAGGAAATTTCCCCCCCAGGGATGCGTCCTTTAAGAACAATTTATAATTGCCCTTTTCAAGGATTTTTATGCCCTGACTGATGTGTGGGTATTGATCAATAACGGCAGGGGGAATATCCGGCAGACCGATTCCCCGGCTGATAATCCTGTTTTTTATACTGCGCTCAATGATTTCGGAAAGGGCCTGAACAACAGCTTCGTTAAGGGTGTTTCCTGCGGCCATGCCGTTGCTGGCATAGAGGTTGTCCAGGATATTGACGGGGAATAAAATGGTTTTATTGTCTTTAACCCGTTTAAAGGGCAGCGCACATATTCCCCTTTCCTGTCTGCCTGAGAATAAATCCACCAGCATGTCCGCCGTCATGGTCTGATCCGGATCGTAAATGTGTCTTAAATGGGCATCAAGCAGTGATAGGGTGTTTTTACTGTTTTTGTTTTCACAGCCCTTTGGGGGGCTTATGTCCTGAAACCATTTTTCATCCGGGAAATGCACAAATTCCTCGGTAGAAAATTTTTCCCCGAGCCAGTAATCTGCAAAAAAAAAATTAGTTGAAAGCCGTTCAAAGAATTCGCCCAGTGCACTGGCCAGCGCTGCCTTGGGGCTGTCTCCCTTTCCATTTGCGGACAACAGATCACAGTCTGTATCTCTGATATGCACTGACCAGACCCGTGGAACTGGATTGAGCCAGTTTTTATCAATTATATTAAATCCGTGAAACTGCAGCAGGCCCTGCATTTTTTCAATGGTATCCTCCAGGGGGGTTTCCCTGCCCAGGGTATACGTTTTTTTCATCTGTGTATTTTTCCTGAATAATGGTCTTTTTGGCATCCTTCACAATGCTTGAAAAGTAGTTTACACGTTTTGTGTTTGGTTTTTATATGTTTCGTGTCTTTCGTGTGTTTCGTTTCGTGTCTTTTGTGTGTTTCGTGGTTAAAAAAATAAAAAGAGTAAAGTCCTAAGGATGCCGTCTTTTTTGTATTGGATTGCCGTTATGACAGTTTTATAATCTTACCAGTTCAAAGTCGCCCCAGAGCCCGATTTGTTTTCCTTTTATAATAATAATGCCGTAAATGCCATTGACCTGCTTTCCTGCATTGATGGCGGTTTTAATATCAGAATCCTTTTGCACCATATTGCCCAGAGCTGTGGCTGCAGCATCTGCAAGTACGCAGGAATCAGATATTATAGTTGCAGCATCTGCTCTGCCAAAGCTTTTGGAATGACCCAGGGTGCCCGATGATGTGCACAGGGCCAGGGGTGTTTCCCTTGTGGCAATACGTACACCGGTTTTCATGCTTAAGGGGGATTTTCCGGCAAATATGCTGAAAATCATTTCCCTGTCAAGCTTCATAAATATATCGCCCCCGTTTTCCACAATCACTTCGTTTGAGTCCTCAAGCAGACGTCTACCGGTGAATTCAGAAACGGCTCCGGCAACGGAAGCCATGGGACCCACATTCACCTTTGCTGACGCATGGATCATGTCTTCTGCAATTTTCGGCATTGGAAATCCCGGCCTTATGGGTGCCATGGATGAGGCAAACTCAGGACATCTCTGTATATAGGATTCAAGGTAGTTTCTGCATTCCAGCACGGCTTTTACGGCATTATCTGATAAATCCTGATTGGCCTGGATATGCAGATTGGTCTCTTTTACCGTTACAATAAAGGAAACAAGACCTTTTTTCTTTGCCTGTGATCTGTATGTGCGGTTTTCAAACATGGTATTTACAGTTCAATGCATTCAGGCTTCATTTTCAAAGGGGCCTGGCGTATAAAAAAAGAATCTGTCATTCCGGCAATAAAGTCCCTGACGATTTCAGGATTGGAATGGGCTTTGCGGTAGGATTCAGATAGATTTTCAAGAAAACTGGTAAAAACAGGGGAAGCAGTATTTTCATGCTCAAGGTCATTGAGAAAGGTGTTGAACAGATAATGAAAAATATCTTTAACAGAGGTTAAATGATTTTTTATCCTGGGATTCTTGTATATGTATTTATAATTAAACGCTTTAAGGGTTTTTAACGCCTGTGAGATATCTGGACTGAAGCAGAGAAAAGGTTCGTGAAAGCTGTGACGTATCAGATCGGTAACCAGGGTGTATACAATGGTGCCGTTGGTTTTTCCAAGGGTTGCGGCGCATATCTCCGGGATATCCTTTCGGTCTATGAGCCCAAGCCGGATTCCGTCCTCAAAATCCCTTCCAATATACCCTATGGTGTCCGCCATTCTGACCACGCATCCCTCCATGGTCATGGGAACAGCATCGAATTTTTCTTTTTTCTTCAGGGCCTGTATGGTGTTGTCAAGATCTTTAAAGGTTTTGTTTCTTTCTGGTTTGAGCCTGTCTGTGTGAATCTCACCGTTGTGGCAGAGAATGGCATCCAGGGTCTGCAGGGTAAGGTTCCAGCCCTGGCCGTTTCTTTCAATTTTATCCAGAAATTGTAAGGACTGAACATTGTGGAGAAAACTGCCGATTCCACTGGCATCGCAAAGCTCGGAAAGGAATGTTTCACCGTCATGTCCAAAGGGGGGGTGGCCGATATCATGGCCTATGGCAGCTGCTTCAATAAGATCCTCATTGAGACCGAGGTATCTGCCGATGGTTCTGGCTATTCTTGACACCAGCTGAACATGGAGGACCCTGTGGGTGATGTGGTCGTTTTTGATCAGCGAGAAAACCTGGGTTTTGTCGATATATCTTGTATAGGCAAGGGAATTTAAAATACGGTCAGCATCTGCTCCAAATGCCTGTCTGTACCCCGCGTCAAATCCAGGGTCCGGCCGGCGCCTGATGCCGTTCTCACTGAAACAGGCCAGGGGGGAAAAAAATTGCTTTTCTCTCTGGTTAAAAAGTTCTTTCATCCCTCCTGGTTTTTCACCGATCATGTTTAAAAAAAACCTTGAATACTGTGTTACAGAAGCTTGGAGATCTTATCGACAATTTTGTCAAAGGCTTTTGAAAAATTACTGTCCGGTTTTTCAAGCACAATGGGAGAGCCCTCATCACCTGAGATCACCACATCTAAATCAAAGGGGATGGAACCTAAAAAATTCAGTCTTTCAGCTCTGGCTGTTTTTTCACCGCCCCCGCTTTTGAAAAGCTCTATGGTTTTGCCGCAGTGGGGGCATTCAAAGGGACCCATATTCTCTATTATCCCCAGGGTTTCAATCTTTACAGTCCTGCAGAAGGAGATGGATTTTCTGACATCAGCAAGGGCCACTTCCTGGGGGGTGGTAACCACCAGGGCTTTTGCGTCTTTGATCATCTGCACAACAGATATGGGCTCATCGCCAGTACCTGGAGGCGCATCAATGATCAAAAAATCAAGATCCCCCCAGTCAACAGAGCTGATAAACTGCTTTATCATTCCTGTTTTTGCAGGGCCGCGCCAGATAATGGCCTGATTCTTATCCTGCATCAACGCCTGGATGGATACGATTTTCAGATTGTCCGCCCCCTGTTTGGGTATGAGCTGCTTGTTCTGATTGACATCTAAAAGCTCTGTCATACCAAACATCTGAGCAATGGAAGGGCCGTGAAGGTCAACATCCATAAGGCCTGTCTTAAATCCTTTTTTGGCTAAAGTAGCTGCCAGGTTGGCTGACACACTGCTCTTTCCAACGCCCCCTTTTCCGCTTAATACAAATATTTTGTTTTTTATTCTGGACAGACAGGAGCTGATCATTTCCTCCTGCTGCTGTTCCATCATTTTCTGCTTTTGCTGGGCAGAACATTGTCCGCCCTCTTTTTTTGCGCTGTCTACACTGTCATGAAGCATGATATATAAAATCTCCTTAAATAATAGATTAAAATTGAACCATCTAAATAATTACCATTATCAAAGTTCTGTCAAGGTGAACACAGAGGGTTTGATTTTTATATTGGGATGGTATTCTGTGATTCTTATATTCAATTGTCTGCCGGAAGCGTCAGTGATCATTGATGCTGTCGGGATAACATGGGAATTGAAATTTTCAAAATCAGAAAAAGAAACAGAATAAAGCATTGTTCTCCATGACTCAAACATGTCAAATTTTACAATTTCCTGTCTGGCATTCATGAAGATTTTCTGTATCCGGCTTTTCCATTTTTTTTTCAGTACCAGGGTGGTTGTTCCATTGGCTTTGTCTTCAAAAACCGAGGCCGTATCAAAATCCAGGAGAGGCATGCGCCCTGCAAGCAAAGCAATGATCTGTCTGACCCTGACCGGAAGCAGGCCCATTTTTTCAAGGGAAGGATTTTTTGAATTAACGGTGTAAGGTTTATGTTCGCCGGTATGGGATACAAAAGTTACTTTTTCTCCGTTGGCGGCAATGGTTTCAACAGGCATGCCGGAGCTGAGAAGTGTTAATCGAATTTTACCGGGCAGATCACAGACAAAGGCAAACTGGAATTTTTCAACCTTGTTTATCGATAAAAGGGTAAGCCATCCTTTGCCTCTGCAGGTTTTGATCTGATTGTTATTGTTTTCAATTTTTCGGGTAAGGTCAACAGCTTTTGCCTGCATTTCAGGGGATAAAGACGGCTGCAGCCCTGAACAGCCGGAAAGCATAAAACAAAACAGGATTAAAAATCGGCCCGGGCTAATTCTGAGCATTTTCTACCTTGTTTTTTTTGGCAATTTTCTTTTTTACAGCTTTTATTTTTTTTTCCAGGTCTTCCAGGTCTTCCTGGTTGCCCTTTGATTTTTCCAGGGCTTTTGTGTAGATTTCCAGGGCTTTTTCCATTTTGTTCATTTTTTCATAGGCATCCCCAAGGTGTTCTGAAATAATGGGGTCAAAGGATGTTATTTCAGCTGCCTTTAAAAGCAGGTCTACTGCTTTTTTATACTGGCCTTTTTTAAAGAATACCCAGCCCAGGCTGTCCATGATAAACCCGTCTTCAGGTTTGATTTCCAGTGCTTTTTTAATCAGGGCCTCTGCCCGGTCAAGTTCAATGCCGAGATCTGCATAGGTATACCCGAGATAATTCAGGGCGCTTGCATTATCCGGTTCTATTTCAATGACTTTTTTCATGGTGTCAATACAGGCATCCTTGTGGCCTGCCTTGTCCTGCATAATGCCGAGCCTGAAAAGCAGGGAGGCGTTTTCAGGGTTATCTTTTAAGGCCTTTTCAAGGAGTGCAGATCCTTTTTCATACCATTGTTTTTTTTCATAAAAAGAGCTGAGGTAGGTAATAATATCAATGTCACCTGGCAGTTCTGCCTGCTTTTTTTCAAGAAAGGAAACGGCTGTGTCAAGGGCATCAATTTCTGTATACAGGTAGGCGGTATGAACCACAATTTTTTTATAATGCTCAAATTCAGGCGTTATCTTTAAAAAATGATGGATGGCTTTTCGCGACTGTTTTAACGCGTCAAAGGACATGCCGGCCAGGTAGTTGAGAGTGGAGCTGTCTGGCGCGCCTTTGAGCAGTCCTGTAAAAATAATGGATGCGTCCTTGTATCTTTTTTTACCAATAAACTCCCTGGCGCAAAGCATGAGAAAGTCGTAATCATCTGCTTTTCTTGTACCTGTTTCAGCAAAGATTTCCGCGGCTTTTTCCTTTCTGCCGTGTTTATGGAAGTACAGGGGCAGCTCCATGGCGGCCTTTGTATTATGGGGTTCAATGTCAAGAATTTTCTCATAAAGGGAAATGATTTCAGGATTTAATTGAGCATCTTTTGCCTGCCTGGATTTATAAATTTTAATCAGTTCAAAGCGGGGTTCTACAAGATTTGGATTACATTCAATGGTTTTCAAAAAAGCTTCTTCTGCATATTCAGCATTTTTTTTCAGGGCATGAATTTTCCCGAGAAAAAAATGGGCGGTATAGGAGTTCGGGAATTGATCAGCCATTTTTGAATATACCTTAAAGGCTTCATCGGTATTGTCAATATCCATATACATGCTGCCGAGAATCAGATAAACATCTTTGTTCTCCGGGTCGATCTGGAGGATTTTCTGGTATAATTCCCTGGCTTCGTTTGGAAAATTCAGCATCTGTTTAAGTTTTGCCAGAATTAAAAGAGCGTCTGTATTGTCAGGAGATGCATCAACGACTTCTTCTGCGGCCTGCAGCGCTTTTTCTTTTTTATCAAGGTAAAGATAAAGGGCAATGAGCTCCTTTTTTAAATAAAATGAATCAGGATCTTTGGCTGCAGATTTTAAAAGTGATTCAAGGGCCTTGTCTGTTTCCCTGTTTTTTTTGTGTATCTGAAATTTAAGATAATTATAATAGGGAGAGTCAGATGGCGTTTCAGAAAATTCCTGCGTCAATTCTTCTGAAGCCTCTGATGCTGCAGGGGGGGGCATAACCTTTTGTTCCAGCATCCCTTTGTCATTTTGCGGTGCAGAGGAACAGCCTGACAAAAAAATCAGCAGAATCAGAGGCCAGCATTTCAGAACGGGGAGATTAATCATTTTCAATATAATTCCTATGGATTGATTTCGCTGTGGTCATAGGCGGAAAAATCCGGCATTTCATTTTTAAAATAGTCTTTCATCTTTTTTATTATATTGTTTTCTATCTGTCTAACCCTTTCCCGGGAAATATTGTATTGTTCTCCAATTTCCTGGAGGGTTTCAGGTTCATCAGAAAATATCCTTTTGTCAAAAATGTCAAGTTCCCGCTTCTTCAGTGTTTTTTTAAAGTCCTTGACCTTGTGGTGAAGAATATCTTCAATCTGTTTTTTGGCGACTTTTTCTTCAGCAGAGTCGCTTTCAATATTGATAAATTCAATTCTTTCCGTGTCAGAATCGTTTCTTAAGGGTTCATCAAGGGAAAGGTCCCAGCTGTCAAGCCGTTGATCCATATCAATAATCTCTTTTTCAGAAACCCCCATTGTCTCGGACAACAGCTTGGGTTTGGGGTCAAACCCCTCATCTATAAGGCGCTGTTTTTCTTTTTTCAGTCTGAAGAAGAGTTTGCGCTGCCCCTGGGTGGTGCCGATTTTAACCAGGCGCCAGTTGTCCATGATAAATTTAAGAATATACGCTTTTATCCAGAAGGATGCATAATATGAAAACTTTACGTTTTTATAGGGATCAAATTTTTTTACAGCCTGGACCAGCCCGATGTTTCCTTCCTGGATCAGATCCAGCAGGTTCTGCATCCATATCCTCTGAAACTCAAGGGCAATTTTTACAACCAGCCTTAAATTGGAGGTCACCATTATATAGGCGGCATCACTGTCATCTTCTTCCTGAATTCTCTTGCCAAGGTCAATCTCCTCTTCACGCTTCAACAGGCGGTACCGGTTGATTTCAGCCAGGTAGCTTTGAAGCGGATCTGACTTAACAAGTGCTTTTTCAGAAGAAGAGGCGCTTTTTGGACGGACCGGCATCAAATACCCTTTTTCAGAAGGCATCTTTTTTTTATTGTGGTTAAGATTGTCTTTATCTTTTTTTTTATTCATATCTGACCTTGATTTGTTCTATTCCTTGACTTTTTTTGAAAGCCATCAGCCATCAGTACTCAGCCATCAGCCATCAGTACTCAGCCATCAGCCATCAGCCATCAGTACTCAGCTTCAAGTAAACAATTACAATATATTAAAGCTCATTATACCCAATAATAAACAATCTTTATTGTAAACCAAAAACCATTAAAGATCGATCAAAAAAAAAAATAATCAAAAAAAGATTTTTAAGTAGACAAAAAAACAAGCTTTTGGTATAAGGTTTGATTGTCAGCGCCTGTAGCTCAGCTGGATAGAGCAACGGACTTCTAATCCGTAGGCCGCAGGTTCGAATCCTGCCAGGCGCACCATTCTCCAGTTTTTCAAGTTTTTAATTTTCCCCGGTGTACTCACTATGTACTCAAATTCGATCAAGGGGTGGGGTCAGTCTTCGGTTATTGCGCTTTTGTTTAAATTTGCCTTTAAACAGAGTCCTTTGTCAAAAGCATAATAACCAAAGACTGACCCCGTTGATCCGTTAATCAACAAACCAGCTGATTTGGCTGAAGTTATGACCGACCCCTGTTTGTCGTTAAATCCAAGGTCGCCGGTGGGCACACAAAAATCCCTTTTTTAATTTCATACGG
>JAWOEJ010000230.1:0-4394 GCA_046482845.1 Desulfobacteraceae bacterium
TAAGAAAATCCACTTCCTCAAACAACTGCTGCACGTCCCCTTTTACAATGGTAAAAAGGTTGTTTTCATTGTATTGTCCGACTATATTCCTGAAGTTCTCTTCCTGAACAGACAAAGACTGGGAAATCAGCACTCTGATATTATCCGTTCTGGCTGCAATGAGTTCTGCCGCCTTAAGCATTGTTTCAAGCAGAGCAGAAATTTCAGACTCCCTGGAGCCGGGCAGCAGACCTATTGTAAATCTTTCGTTTCTTTTTTTCCGGGTTTTCCTGATAATCTCATCGTCACAGCCATCCAGCAGGGGATGCCCCACAAAAGTACACGGGATCTGTTTTTTATTAAACAATTTTTCTTCAAAAGGAAAAATCAGGGCAGCATGATCCACGTTCTCTTTTATCTGCTTGAGTCTGGAAGGTTTCCAGGCCCACACCTTGGGTGTAATATAGTAGAGAACAGGAATTTTGTGTCTGTGGGCAAAAGCGGCTGCTTTCAGATTAAACCCGGGATAATCAATAAGAACCAGAAGATTGGGTCTATCTGTTCTGATTTTCTGTTTAAACCGGCCAAAGGCCTTTTTTATGGCACCTGCCTGGCGAAGCACCTCTGTCAGACCCATAACAGACAGGCGGTCAATGTGAAAAAAGATCTCCATGCCTGCAGCTGTCATTCTGTCGCCGCCAATGCCTGTTACACGGATCTGGGATTCTCTGTCTCTGATTTCCTTTAAAAGCCGGGCACCGTGGAGATCTCCCGAGGGTTCCCCGGCCAAAACCATGATATGTTTTGACTTTAGCTTGTTCCTCAATGACATGGGTCACCAGCTTTTGAGGTCAGAACCATAATAGATTTTGATTTAAACCCCATCATCATCCATGGCAATAATTGATATATTGTGGCTGTTGGCCTGCCTGATCATCTCTTCTCTGTCAAAGGCAATGGATTTTCCAGCTTCAAGAACCAGCAGGGAAGCCCCTGATTCCTGCATGGTTTTTATGGTTTGTGTTCCTGAAGAAGGAAGGTCAAATCTTAAATCCTGTTCGGGCTTTGACAACTTGACCACTACTGCCCCGGATTTTGCAAGACTGCCCCCTCTTCGTATGGCTGCATCCGTGCCTTCTGCTGCTTCCACAGCCAGAACCGTGCCGTTACTGACAATTACGCACTGCCCGATATCAAGACGACCGATCTCCTTTGCAATGCGCCACCCTGTTATGCAGTCCTTTTTTTCAGATCTTCCGGGTTTGCGCTTTGTCCAGCACCCCCTGGGAGCAATCAGTTCCGGCAGAAGAAAAGTAGAAGGCCTTATGGTAATACCCTCTTTTTCAAGGCGTGCTGCAAACGCACTTAAAACAGAATCATCATGGGTATGTCCCATTTTAGCAATAAAGGCCATTGCCTTTAAATCCGGCTTAATATCGGTAAAAATCCGGGTTTTTTTCACACTGCCCATCATAACAGCCTGGGTGATATCGTTTTTTTTAAAAAATCTTATCAAACGGCCCAGCTGACCGAGGAAAAGCCATTCCACAGAACAAGCGTATTTTTCTATATCCTGTGAGGCCTCGTTTACATAGGCGGCAGCATGGACCTGATATCCTTTTTTTGCAGCTGCAGCTGCAAAAAGAAGGGGGAACTGCCCACCGCCTGCGATAAGTCCTATTTTGATGGGCTGAGTCATAATCTAACGGGTGATTCCCCGGTTGGAGTCCTGTATAAACTTCATAAAATTGATCACTTCAGGGATCTGCTCCACTTCTGCTTTTACCCGGTCTGCTGCCTGTTTTACAGTAAGTCCTATCCTGAAAACAATCCGGTAGGCTTTTTTCAACTCTGAAATGGTGGATTTTGTAAAGGCCTGGCGCTTCAATCCCACATTGTTCAATCCATGGAGGGTGGCCCTGTCTCCGGCTGCAATCACATAGGGCGGGATATCCTTTACCACAGCTGATTTACCGCCGATATAGGCAAAATCACCGATCCTTACAAACTGGTGTACGGCCACAAGACCCCCTATGG
The DNA here is from genome assembly GCA_046482845.1 of Desulfobacteraceae bacterium. Classification (GTDB taxonomy): domain Bacteria; phylum Desulfobacterota; class Desulfobacteria; order Desulfobacterales; family Desulfobacteraceae; genus DATFJZ01. The sequence goes on from JAWOEJ010000230.1 coordinate 2,017, forward strand.
TCACATGATTACCAAGTTCTATATGGCCGGCAAGGGTTGAATTGTTGGCAAGGATCACCTTTCTGCCTGTTCTGCAGTCGTGGGCAATATGGGTATAGGCCATGAGATAGTTTTCCTCTCCCACTTCTGTAACCCCGCCGCCGGCTTCTGTTCCCCGGTTTATGGTAACAAATTCCCGTATAATGGACCCTTTGCCAATGGTAAGATAGGTTCGTTCACCATGAAACTTTAAATCCTGGGGAGACGCCCCTATGGAGGCATACTGAAAAATTCTGCATTCCGGCCCAATGGACACAAACTGATCCACAATGGTATAGGGACCAATGGAGGTATTGGCACCAATTGTCACATTGTTTCGGATTATTGCAAAAGGTCCTATGGTGACATTATCATCAATATCAGCCCCGGGATCTATGATTGCCGTTGGGTGAATCATATAAAAACTCCGTTAGGATTTTTCAAAACTTTTTATTTTTTTTTCCAGAGCAAGGATACGCTTTCTAAGTTCAGGCAGCCTTGACATAATCGTACCCACCTTAAGCCATCTTTTATGGGGCATGGACGGCATGCCTGAAACGATCTCTCCAGGCCTGACGTTTTTAAGAACCCCGGCTCCCGGTCCTACAACAGCCCCGTCCCCGATTTTAAGATGCCCTGACACCCCGGCTCTTCCGGCAAGGATCACATTGTCCCCGATACTTGTACTGCCGGCTATTCCGGCCTGGGCCACCACAAGGGTATTTTCCCCCAGGGTGACATTGTGCGCAATATGAACCAGGTTATCTGTTTTAACCCCTTTTTTTATCCAGGTTCTGCCAAAGGTTCCCCGGTCAATGGTATTACAGGCACCGATTTCTACATCATCATCAATCTGCACATATCCGGCATGGACTATTTTTTCATGTTTTTCCCTGTCCGGTGTAAACCCGAACCCGTCTGACCCGACGACTGTACCGGAATGGATGATCACCCGTCTGCCCACAATGGTTCCCTCCATCAGGGTGACATTGGGTTTGATCAGGGTGTCATCTCCGATTTTTGAACCATCCCCGATATAAACACCCGGCATCAGTGTCACCCGGCTGCCCAGCGTCACATTATCTCCTATGGTCACGTGAGCACCAATGGCAGCATCATGGCCCGCAAAAAAATGCCTGCCAATACCTGCCCCCGGGGAAATGCCTTTTTCAACGGGCTTTGATGGATGAAACAGTGCCAGTATACGGGAAAATTTCAATTTGGGATGACGGGTTTTTAAAATAACCGCAGAGGTCTGACTGTCACCTGACCTTTCATGGTTTTCAGGAACCACTACTGCTCCGGCCCGGGTTCTGTCAAGTATCCTTAAAAATTTGGGGTCCGAAGCAAAGGTGATCTGATCCCTGCCCGCATCTTCAAAAGACGCTGCACCCCTTATTTTTTTTGAGTCATCTCCAATCACAGCAGCATTGATGTTTTCAGCAATGTCTCTGACTGTCAGTTCCATCTTATCACTGTCCCCTCTGTCACCGATATTGAGATTAATCAGATGCCTGCCTGCTGTTGTATGCCTTTATAACAGAATCTGTAATATCAAGGGATTCAGAAAAATAGATGGCCCCTGCCTCATTTCCCTCAAGAATCAATGAAAATCCCTGTTTTTCTCCTGTGTCACGGGCAATCTCAAGCACATCTCTTTTGATCTGATTAATAAGACGGCCTTCCATTTCCTTGAACCTGTCTGCATAGTTTTTCTGCATGGACTTGAAATCATTGACTTTTATCCTCAGCTCCCGCTGTTTTTCCTCGAGTTTTTCCTTGCTCATGACAAGGGATTCCCGGTCTATCTTTTTTTTCAGCTCCTCAATTTCCTCCCCCCTGCTCTTTAGAGAGGCCTCAAGTTCCTTGCCCTTTTTGTTTATCTCAGTCCTAGCCGCTTTTCCCGTGTCTGACTCAGCCAGAATTTTCTGGAAATCAACAATCCCGACCTTTAAGGCATCGGCTGCATTAAGTGGAACCAGACTTCCCAGAATCAAAACCATTGCTGCAAACATCACTGTCATGCGTTTCTTCATTTTATCCTCCATAAATTATTTATATTCTGTTACTCAAAGATCAGGCTTTTTTTCTAAAAAGCGCCTCCCATGGAAAACTCCCATCTGCCTTCCCCTGAATCATACTCCTTTCCCTCAAGGATAAATCCGTACTCGATGCGGATGGGCCCCATGGGAGACTGCCACCTGAACCCGGCCCCGTAACTGGAGTACAGATCCTGAATCTGAATATCCTCGCTGTCAGAATAAACATCTCCGGCATCATAAAAAATAACACCGGTCAGACCCACCTCTTCAAAAAGCGGGAAAATCAATTCCGCATTAAACTGAATCATTTTTTCTCCG
>JAWOEJ010000256.1:0-10414 GCA_046482845.1 Desulfobacteraceae bacterium
TAAATATGAATAAATTGATTTTCGAAAGGGATGAAACAAAAGACAAAGCAAACTTATCCGTAAGGCAGTTGATATTAGATATGATTAAATATTTCACAGTATTTGACAGGAGTTTCAATGCCGGTTTTTGAGTACAGCGCCATAACTGCCAGAGGGAAAAAAAAACAGGGGATTATTGATGCAGACAGCCGTTCCACCGCCGTCACAAGGCTGAAGAAGCAGGACGTGTATCCTGTTTCCATTCGGGAGATAAACGCGGAAGCCTCCCTTCCAAACCAGGGAAGAAGCGCATCCTTTCTTTTTTTTTCCAGGATACATTCCAGTGAGATATCAATGATAACCAGGCAGCTGGCCACTTTGCTGTCAGCTGGATTTCCCCTGGTTTCCGCCCTGTCCGCCCTGGTTTCCCAGACAGATTCTACCGCGTTTCAGAAAATTCTGTCTAAAATAAAAGGTGCAGTGGAGGAAGGAGACAGTTTTGCAGCTGCCCTGGCTATGTATCCGTCTGTCTTTTCACCGGTTTATATCAATATGGTAAGGGCCGGGGAATCTTCCGGAACCCTTGAGATTGTTCTGGAACGTCTTGCCGATATAAGTGAAAAAAAGGAAGAAATCAAAAAGAACCTCCAGGCATCCCTTGCCTATCCTTTATTAATGACCGTTGTCGGCTGTCTTGTCCTTTTTTTTCTGCTGACCTTTATTGTGCCGGGAATTGTTGATATTTTTTCCGAAATGCAGCACACCCTGCCAGCACCCACCCGGTTCCTTATCGCTGTCAGCTCGGCGTTCAAATCCATGGGGCTTTTTCTCCTGATCATCCCCCTGGTGATCCCTGTTGTTTTTCATTTGATCCGGAAAAATGATAAAACCGCCTGTGCCCTTGACCGGACATTATTGAAAATACCAAAGGCCGGGGACCTTTATCAGAAAATCAATGCTGCACGGTTTACAAGAATATTCGGCTCACTTCTGGAAAACGGGGTGCCCATGCTCACCGCCCTTGACATCTCAAGGACAATAACCGGCAACCGTGTCTTTTTTAGGATTATTACCAGGGCAGCAGAATCTGTTCAACAGGGAGGAGAACTTGGCAAAGCACTTGAAAACGAGCCCCTTTTCCCTTCCCTTGCCTCCGGGATGATCCAGGTGGGAGAGAAAAGCGGGAAACTTGAAAAAATGCTTGAAAAAACCGCTGATCTTTATGAAAAAGAGGTGACCGCCAGTGTTGCAGCCATGACCGCCCTTCTGGAACCTGTTATCATCCTTGCCATGGGCGCAGTGGTGGGGTTTATTGTTCTGTCCGTGTGTCTGCCGATTTTTGAAATGAACCAGCTGGTAAGATAAGCCCTAAAACCTTATTCTAAACCCGATCATATAGTTTAAAGCGCTGGAAGAGGTCTGTGATACATCCCGGCCGTGAAAATGATTTTCCATATATTCAATCACTGGGGCTATTTTACCTTGATTGTATTTATGTGCGCTGGTAACGGCACCGTAGATATTTCCCGAATAAAATCCAGCTTCCACAAAGGATATCACCGCACCAAGGGCTGGATTGCCGTCATCAAATGCCCCGGCTGCTGCAATGATCAAGGCTGAATTCAGCAGAAAGGCAGTCAGCCCGTCCCTGTATCTTCTGCAGTAAACAAACCCGCCCCCGGGCACAATGGAAAGGGCGCCTGCAAGGGCGGGATTTTTAAAATCCATGGCTCTGATTTCGGAGATACAGTCCTTTATCTGGTCTGTATGGTAAAGAGGGCTGTTCTGGGCGCTTATCCTGTCCAGCCAGAGAGCGGCTGTATCAAGAGAATTTTTTTCCATTTTCCCTGCTCTTTTCAGGTATATCCAGGCCAGTTCTGAATATATCCTGTCCTGAATTTTTTTTTTACGGGCAAAGGTTAAAAAATTCTGAAGCATCTGTTCTGCTGCACTGTATTTTCCCTTTATCATATGGATCTGGATTGCCATAAACCGGGATTCACTGCTGATTCTGCTTTCTGAAAAAGGCAGGGCAATGGCATTGAACACCTCAAGGGCACCGGCATAGTCCTTTAGATGAAAAAGACAAAGACCTGTTTTAAACTTTGCCTGCCTGATGCGGCTGTCTTCCGGAAAAAAATGAACAAAGCGCTTATAGGCTGTCAGGGCTGATTGATATGCCTGTTCTCTAAAACATGTCTCTGCATACTGGTACTGCTCATCCCCATGAATAACAATATAGTTCTCCCCGGCAGAGGAAGAAAAAACCATCATCAAAAAAACAACAACTGAAACAGATAATAAATAAATAAAATTTTTATATTTCATGAAAATCGCAGTACTCCTTGCCAATGCAAAAACAAAGTCCATGTTGCTTTTTCTCGATGATCAAGTTTTTTTATGTTGACGTTTACCTGTGAGAGGTCAGGCCTGGTTTATTGGCATTATCTACGGCGTTTTTGGAAAATTTCATGACACCCATTGTGCTCATGCTGGCCCTTTATATGAAAGCCTTCAGCCGTCAGCCATCAGTACTCAGCTAACGGCTAACAGCTAAAACCTAAAAGCTAACAGCTTTCATGCTTTGTTGTGCCTGTCAAGGCATGGCCGTTAGTGCACTGTTTTCTGCCACCAGAAATCATTGGCTGCTACAGGATCATGGCAATATGTCCTGCCATTCCGGATAATGCCGGGAGAAACATTTATCTCATCCCTGCCGCATCTAAGAAGCCTGTCACAGGTCATGACCCAGCCCATAAAGATGCCGTGTTTTTCAAAGGCCCTGGCCCCGTACAACGAGCAACCGGGATACATGGGACACCTGTCCCCGTCTGCCGGGGAGATATATTTTTTGTAAAAGCGCAATAAAAAAGGATGCTTTTCCTTATCTGAGACGGACACCCGGCCTGGTGGGAATGGGGTATCAGCGCTGATTTTTATATCCTCTACGCACCCGGGGGGCTTTATATCTTTAAGAAAAAACGGGGCATGGGTACTTTCCCGGCCGGCACAGGCTGTGATGAGCAATAAAACAGATAAAAAAACGGTTCGTTTAATCCTGGGTAACACGGAGAACCTCTTCTACCGTTGTAATGCCCTTGAGCACCTTTTCCGTCCCGTTCTCCCTTAAGGTGCGCATCCCTTTTTTTAACGCTGTTTCCTTTATTCTGCCGGCATCGCAGGTGGTTAAAACGGTCTTTTTAATGTCCTCGTCTACTTCCAGAATCTCAAACACGGCCTCCCTTCCGCTGTATCCCGTGTTAAAGCAGGAAGAGCACCCCTTTGCCCGGTACACGGTCTTTCCTTCAAGGGCCCCGGGGGCAAGGGTCAACGCCGTTTGTTCTGCTTTTCCGGGCAGGTGTTCTTCCCTGCAGTGGGGGCATAAAATCCTGACCAGCCTCTGGGCAATAACGGCCTTGACCGAAGAGGTGATCAGATAGGGTTCAACCCCGAGGTCTGTCAGCCGGGTAATGGCACCGGCAGAATCGTTTGTGTGAAGGGTGGAAAAGACAAGATGACCGGTAAGTGCCGACTGAATGGCGATTTCGGCGGTTTCAATATCCCGGATCTCCCCCACAAGGATCACATCCGGGTCCTGCCTGACAATGGATCTCAGACCTGTGGCAAAGGTCACATTTATCCTGTTGTTGACCTGGATCTGGCCGATTCCGTTTAAATGATACTCCACAGGATCCTCAATGGTTATTATGTTTTTATCCGGGGAATTAATGGCGGACAGGGCTGAATAAAGGGTAGTGGTTTTACCGCTGCCTGTGGGGCCTGTCACAAGCACAATGCCATTGTTCAGGTGAATCAGCCGGTGAAATTTTGCCATGTTTTCCTTTGAAATGCCGAACTCGGAAAGTTTAAGAAGATGACCGGACTTATTCAACAGCCTCATGACAAGACGCTCTCCAAAGGCTGTGGGAATGGTGGACACCCGGATATCAATCTCCTGTTCACCGATTCTGACCTCCATTCTGCCGTCCTGGGGCACCCGTTTCTCGGCAATATTCATTTCTGACATCACCTTGATCCTGGAAATAAGGGCGGACTGAATCCATTTGGGAGGGGACAGCATTTTATAGAGAATTCCGTCAATCCGGTAGCGCACCTGAATGCTCTCCTGGAACGGCTCGATATGGATATCACTGGCATTGGCCTTGACAGACTGGGAAATCATGTGATTCACCAGGCGGATGACAGGGGCATCACTTGTATCATCCAGGAGATCTGCTGTCTTTTCTATATCTTTAATGATTGCAGACCCGTTTTCTTCCATGCTGTCCACAAGCTGCTGGGCATTTCCCGAACTTCTGTTGTAGATATGGCTGATGGCTGCAATGATGTCCTGCCTGGAGGCAAGAACAAAAGAACAGTCCTTCAGGCCAAGCAAACCTGCCAGATCATCCGCCGCTGACATGGCCACAGGATCGTTCATGGCAATCAGGCCGGACATATCCTCATTCACCAGTGGCACCATGCAGAATTTTTTTAAAAATTGTATGGATATCCTGGCGGTAAAATCAACGGGTGAATTTCCCGGCAAAAGACGGTGTGTCAAGGGAATGTCATAAAGGGTGCTGAACACGGTAAGCAGATCTGTTTCCTCTGCAATACCGGCATCCACAAGGGCATTGACAAAATCAGCCCTGTTGTTCTGATAAATATGCTCAATCCTGTCCGCCTCTTTTTCTGAAAGGGAACAGGTGTCTGAAAACAGTTCAAGAAACCTGGCAATCATGTTTTTATCCTTTCCCGGATTTTAACTCAACAAATCAGGGCTGGCTGTGCCGGTACAATTTCACTTCCCCCTGCTCCAGGGTCTGGATATCCTCTTTTTTTATCTGGTAGAGATCTGCTGCCTCAACCGGGGATTTTAACACCCTGGGGGTTAAAAACACATAAAGGTTGGTTCGGTCGTTTCCCCGGGATACCGATTTAAACAGATACCCCAGACCGGGGATATCCCCAAGGCAGGGGACACTGTGCTGTGATGCGGACAGGCTTGTGTCTATCAGTCCCCCGATCACAACCGTGTTTTCATTTTTAACAATAATGGTGGTTTCAATGAGCCGCTTCAGGGTTGTGGGCCGGTCATTGCTGCTCTGGTTGACCGAGTCCAGTTTGGTTACCTCCTGGTACACCTTCATTCTCACCAGACGGTCCTTGCTGATCTGGGGGGTGATCTTCAAGGTGATGTTCACATCCTTGTATTCATAGGAACTGTAAGTATCCGTTGCATTTTCAGCGGCTGACCGGGTCTGGTAGGGAACATTCTTACCTACTTTAATGGAGGCTTCCTCATTATCTGTGGTAAGGATCTGGGGGGTTGACAGAATATTCACATTTTTATTGGTTTTATACGCCTGAACCACAGCGCCAATGGACGGAAAGATAATATCCCCGATTTTCAGGGTTTCCCCCATGACCCCTATGGAAAACCCGCTGGGCAGGGACCCTGTTGATGCAATGGAATTAAACCGGGAATACCCGCTGCTGCCGAATCCGCCAAAATAAACCCCCTGGTCCTCACCGCTGCTGTCCTCGTCAAACCCCTCCCCGGCCCGCCATTCCGTTCCCAGATCCAGTCCTTCCGCAATATTCACCTCCATGATCAGGCACTCAATATAAACCATGGCCCTTGGTATATCCAGTTTGGATATCACCTCTTCAATCACGGGATAATCTTCTTTTTCTGCCATGATGATAAGGCTGTTGGTGGCCTTGTCCGCGTTTATTTTCATATCATCGGAAACAATAGGGGCATGTTTTTTCCCGTTCTGGCTCTGGGTTTTAAAGGAAAGCGTATCCTGAAGCACCTGGGCAAGACTTTCTGCCGAGGCATGTTCCAGATAATACACCCGGATCTTTTCCTCCCCCTTGGGCACCTCTCTGTCCAGCAGGGCAACCAGCTCCTTTACCCGTTCTGTTTCAATTTCACTGGCCAGAAGTACAATGGCATTGGTTCTCTCGTCTGCCACAAACTCAACCATAAGTTCAGGGTTCTGGGTGGAGGCCTTGGTTCTTGTTCTGGCTGTAAAAATACTGGACAGATGTTTCACCATTTTCCCGGCATCGGCATTTTCCAGAGGGATCACTGTTATTTTTCTGCCCATGCCGCGGACATCAACAGCCTGAACAATTTTTAACAGCCGGTTGATATTGGCCTGGGTGTCTGTAATGATCAGCATATTGGTATCACTGTAGGGGAGCACCACACTGCCCTTGGATACAAGGGGGGTAAAAAGCCTGTTCAGCTCGGCAGCATCGGCAAATTCAAGGGGAACAATCCGGGTGACAATCCTGTCCTCGGACTTGTCTCCCTTTGCCGCCATCCCTGTATCTATGTTCTGGGATCTTGCATCGGGGGTGGGAATCACCTTATAAACACTTCCGGATGCCACTGCTGTAAACCCGTGGATATCCAGAACCGATTCAAACACCTGCCAGGCCTTTTTAATTGAAATTTTTGAAGGGGAAATGATGGTAACCACTCCCTTTACCCGCCGGTCAATGACAAAGTTCTTTCCGGTAAGTTCGCTGAAAAACTTAATAAATACAGTGATATCAACATTATTGAAATCAATGGAAACCTTTTTTTGATCCAGGTCTGTCGTTTGATCCCCTGCCATGGCCGGCCCCTGAAACAACAGACAGAAAATGACCGCCCCAAGAAAGTGAAAAATCAAAAATTGTTTTCCCTTATTGAACATTGTAATGAATCTCCTTTAAACTGCCGCGTCTTTTGATCTGCATATCAAGATTGCCTGCATTTTTCAGACTGTCATACAGAGAAAGTGCATCATCAACAGATTGTATGGTCTTTCCGTCCACCCCCATTATGATATCACCGTTTCTCAGGCCCATTTTTCTAAACAAAGAGTTCGGGTTGATGCCATAGACCAGCAGCCCGTCCGGTCTGCCGTTTTCAAAATGGGGCCGGACTCTCACCTGCTTCATCAGGGTATTGATGTTGCTCATGGATTCCTCCACAAAGGACCGGTCTACGCTGATGGTCTCAGATGGTCCTGAACCAGGGTCTTTAACGGGAAGGTTTGCCTGGCTGCCCTGATCCTCCAGATCCATTTCCAGGATCTGGTCTCTGCCCTTATTGCTGAGCACCACCCGATGGCGCAGTATGGTTTTAATCCGGGCCGACTGTATTGTATCCCCTGTTTTGTACAGGACCTGACCTTTTGCCTTTTTATCCTCAATAACGGCAAAGGCCTGTCTTTGGTCCCCTGTAACCGTGCCTAAAAGCCTGAGATCAAGATCAGTTTTTTCCATGCGTTCAATCTCAGAAGATGATATTTTTTCTGAGAACGCCCCCTTTTCAAGGCTGTCAGCCAGGGCTGCATTAAAAATATTCCTGTTTACAATTGTTTGAAAATGCGTTTCAGAATCCTGTCCCCTGGAATTTAACATCATTTTTTCTGTTACAGATTCCAGAGGCCGGGTATGGCAGATCTCCATTTTCAGCTCTGCGTCCAGCATTTTATACAAGCCCTTAACGCAGAAAAAAAGCGCAAAAGCTGTAAACACAAGATTTATCAAGACAACAAGAAATTTCACTGACAACCTACAGACTTAAATTCAATTTTTCAAAGGTTCCTGTAACGGTAAAGGGGATTCCTTTGAAAGCGTCGCTGAACAGCGCAGCCATGGAAGACACCCCTGCAAGATTGGATACACAGGAGGGATCAGGGACCAACTCGCCTTTAAACGATACACGGCTCTTTTTAAACTTTGGGTGAAGGACCACTTTTCCCTTTAAACTTATTTTCTTAAACTCCGCGCCTGTACCAATACATTCCAGTACAGTCAGGGTGTTATTATTCTGCTCATAGTGAATATCAACAGCGTCAAATTTAAACTGGTGAATTCCCAGCTGATCCAGAAAAGGACTGGATATACGGGCGTTAACCCCAGACAGATGTATACGTCCTGTCCCTTTAATGCGGTCAGCAGACAGAACAGGGTACTGGCACGCTCCCTGGGCATTGAAATCAACAACAGCTGATGAAAGGCCTGACTGCAGTTCAAGCTGCTGGATCTTTAAGCGGGAAAAATTCAGATTAAGATCAGACAAGGCAGCGCCCCTTGGAAAATCAGCTGTTACCCGTCCTTTTATCTCACCGTCAAAGGCATTTATATTCAGTTCTGCTGTTTTTTTCTCCTTTATAAGGGTTGTGAACTCAGGATAAATCACAACGGAATCCACCTGAAAATCCCTGCCATTTTTTAAGGAAACCTGAACAGATTCTGCTTTCAGGCCCGGGGGGAATGCCAGGGTTAATCTGTCCACATCAATCCGGGCTTCTGGAAATTTTTCAGACAGGGCAGCAGATAAACGCTCAGCCATTTGCCTTCCCGGAAAAAGCATGTATAAAAAGACCAGAAACACTGCAGCTGCATATAGAACATACAGAAAATATTTTTTTATCTTCACGCCACTGCCCTTATATAGTTTAGATAGTGTTTGAACGAAAACGCACCCATCTGCTGCGTTGCTGCAAAAGTTTGCCAAATTATATAATCGGGCCTCATGTACCTGAGTACACTCCGGTTTCAAACTTTTTTGCGCCTTGCAGCTGGGCACGTTTTCGCCCAAACACGGGGTTTTCGTTCAGACACAAATTAGCTGTTAGCTTTTAACTGAGTACTGATGGCTGATGGCTGACGGCTTTCATATTAAACCCCCCTGATCTTATACTGATTTCTGCCGTTCTCTTTTGCCTTGTAAAGCTGCTGGTCTGCCTCTTCAACCAGATGTCTTGAAGAAATTCCTCGTTTACCCGGAACTGCGCAGGCTCCCCCCAGACTTACGGTTAAAAAAGAAGAGATGTCTGAATCTTCATGGACTATCTTCATTTTTTCAACATCATTGAGAATTTTTCCGGCAATAAGTGCTGCCCCGGCTTTATCAGTATCGGGCAGGATAACCACAAACTCTTCTCCCCCGTATCTGGCTACAAAATCTCCAGGTCTGCTGGGAATATCTGCTATCAATTCTGCCACCCGTTTTAAACAATCATCCCCTGAAAGGTGTCCGTACCGGTCATTATAGGCTTTAAAATAGTCAATATCAATCATGATCACGGTTAACCAGTCATTATTTCTCTTACACCTGAACCACTCTTTTCTTAAAACAGAATCAAAATTTCGCCGGTTTGGAATCCCGGTAAGACCATCCATGTAGGAAATTTTTTCAAGTTTTTTATTGGCCAGGAGCAATTCATTGTTTACTGCGGCCAGTTTAAGATTATACCGGCTCAGGGCAAAATTACGGTACAGAAAAAAGATCCCGATCAATACCATAACTGAAACGATCTGCCATAAAAACGAATAATCAAACTTTTGTTCATATTTCAGGGACATCCAGGTTTGAAAAATTTTCCTTTTCTCTTCTTTTTTCATGGAATGTATGGCTTTATCAAAAATACGGATGAGGTGCTTTTCATCAGCTGCAACCCCGGTGCAGAATTTAACATCATAGGGCAGTTCCCCGGAAATTTTTAGATCCACCATATTTCCGGTCTGAATATAATAACCAATCTTTGGGGCGGTATCCACAAGAGCGTATAACTCGCCCCGTTGGACGGCAGCAAGGCCTTTTTCCACATTGTCCACTTCCACAAACCCAATGCCGGGGTACCAGGCTTTTAGGCTGTTGAGAAATACAGCTTTTTTGCTGACCCCGATTTTTTTATCCTTAAGTTCTTCCAGGGCACTGATATAAATGGATTGACTGTCCGTTGCAATGGCAAGGGGATAGGAGATATACGCAAGGGTGGTTCCAAGGGATTTTAAAACAGCAGGTTTCTCCTGTACAATGGACACAGCATCGCTTGTACCGGCAATCACCTGGTTTTTGGCCACGTCATGGGAACCGGCTGTGATAAAATTCAGGGACAGCCCCATCCTGTCTGCCATAACCCTGTAAAAATCTATCACAATACCAGCATGCTCCCCGTTTTCATCCACAAATTCAAAGGGCCTGTTTTCAACAACAGAAACAGTAAGGTCCTCTTTTTTTTCAAGATACTCCCGCTCATCCCGGGTCAAATCATCCATTACCCCAAAAGCATTTATGTCTCCTATCCATTTTTCGGCAATTTGCGCGTATTGTCTGGAAGAGATGCAGTCCATGGCCTTGTTGAGAATGCTCTGCAAAGGGGCCAGGTCTTTTCTAACGGCCATATACAAAGGCAGGGCTTGATCCAGTTTGACTTCAGATACCACGCTGACATTATCTATAAAATGTTTTTTAATGATATAGTTGATAATACCAAGGGATCCGACAAACCCGTCTGCCTGTCCAAGGGATACCAGTTTTAATGCCTCCAGAGGATTATCTACATCCACACAGGTTAAATCTGGATACTTGTTTTTGACAATTTCTGTAAGGGTATACCCTTTGGGCATGGCCAGG
>JAWOEJ010000302.1:0-3289 GCA_046482845.1 Desulfobacteraceae bacterium
CGCCGGGCTGGCCGCCCAATACGGATTTGATTATATCTCGTTTAAGCCCTGCCTGATCCGGCTTCCGGATCTGCACAAGGAAACCCTTTTGGACAGCGTGGACAGACAAAAACAGCAGGAAATCATCAATGAGGTCAAAAAACGCATTGATGAAACCAAAGATGCGGCCGGCGACCGGATTAAAATCCTTGAAAGTGTGAATTTGATCGCCATGATCCATCACCGGGTCCATGATCTGAAAAAACAGCCCAAAACCTGCCATATGCATATTTTTAACTCTGTTCTGGCCCCGGACGGCATTTTTCACTGCCCGGCTTTCAGGGGGGTGAAAAGCGCTAAAATTGCAGAGGCTGACGGTTATGCAGGGGAGGAAAATTTCCGGAAAACCCTTGAAAACCTGAGGTGTTCCATTGATTGTTTTGACGCCCAGAAGGAATGCGACCGGATCGCCTGCTTTTATAATGATGTCAACTGGTGGATTGAAAACTTCATCGCCTCGGAAACCCCGGTAGCGTCCTTGGAGACAGCAGAGGACGACAATTTTTTCTTCTGATGGTGCGCCTGTATCAGATGATTTGAAAACATTATGTTTTTGAACCAAAAATGGATTAGAGACCTGGAAAAAGATGCCTCTCTTGACAGGTAATTCCTGCACTTTAGAAAAGCCTATTATGGCAGATTTTTCGTTTAACTTTTCCGACGGACACGATGTCCAAACGCCATTCCGGATTTCTGCAGCAAATGGAAACAAGCAGATAGAGGTTAAATGCGAGACTGTATTGCGCATACTGCCCGGGAAACGTATTGTTTGTTCAGGCACAAGCCATGGACGTCGGGTTGTTGTTAAGATTTTTTTAGAGTCCAAGCGTGCTGAAAAGCACTTGTTACGTGAAAAACGTGGTTATATTTGTTTGCAAAACGCAGGCATTGATTGCCCGGAGATCTTGTTTCAGGGCCAAACCAAACCTGGTGGCCATTCTTTGCTGGTATTTGAAGAGATTTATCCGGCTGTCGGGTTTGATAGCGTCTGGGTGGAGGCCGGCAATGATGAGCATCGGGCGGCTCTTTTGCAGCAAATTGTCTCAGTGGTTGCCGCCCAGCACAAAGCCGGTCTCTACCATGATGACATGCATCTCGGCAATTTTTTATTTTCCGGAAGCGCTCTTTATACCATTGACGGGGCGGCCATTCATTATCAGCCAAATGGCTTGAATCAAAGAAGAAGTCTAGAAAATCTGGCTCTTTTATTTGCCCAGTTATACCCCAAGTTTGATTTTCTTATACCTGGCGCTTTTCAAGTTTACCTGGAAAAGCGCCAGTGGCAGTTCTCCTCTGGCCTATATAACAAATTAATTCGCAAGATCAGATCCCAAAGACGTTATCGGAAGAAAAAATATCTCAAAAAAATTTTCCGGCAATCTTCTGCTTATATCTGTAAGAAATCCCGAAAAGATTTTTTGATTTGTGATCGAAAGCTCTATGGACAAGCGATGGCCGACTTTTTAAAGGATCCGGACAGCTTTATTGATTCAGCAAAATTGTTAAAGGATGGCAATTCGTCAACGGTCGCATTGGTGGAAGTGGATGGTCAACTTCTGGTTATGAAACGTTACAACATCAAAAGTACAAAACATGCAGTTTTAAGGGCACCGCGGCCCAGCCGCGCCTGGAAATCTTGGGAAAATGCCCATCATCTGTCTTTGCTCGGCATTGAGACCCCAAGACCTGTTGCTATGCTGGAAAAAAGGTTTGGCCCTTTCCGATCAATGGCATATTACATCACTGAATTCGTCGATGGGACCGGGTTCAATGAATTGCTTAGTTCCGGCAATCTTGACGAGGATTTAATTGAATGTCTGGCCGGAGAATTTGTTTTATTGCTTCAATTGCTTGCTGATGAATCTGTTGCCCACGGGGATCTGAAGGCCAGCAATTTCATTTTATCCGATAAAAAACTTGTGGTCCTGGATCTGGATGCCATGACCAGATACCGGAATCCTTTTAAATTGCGTGACAAAATTCAAAAAGATTGTCGCCGGCTTTTGAAAAATTTTCAAAATTTCCCCGAAATTCATGAACAGTTTCAATCTCATCTTCAAAAAAAATGCTTTCGTTTTGTGTTTTGATTCATTATTTACCAGGAGACCCATAACCGATGAAGCCCATCAAACTTTACTGGTCCACTAAGTTAAAAAATGGTCGTAAGAATTTTGGTGACTGGCTGTCTGTTTTTCTTATACGGGAAATTTTCGGCCGGGATGTCATCTATGCAAGACCCAATCGCTGCGACCTTGTTGCCATCGGCAGCATTCTTCAAAAGCTTAAACATAAATTCTGGAACCGGCGTGTTCATGTTTGGGGCAGTGGATTTATCGGTTCGCATCCCCCGGTGCCCGCTCATCACTTTTATCATGCAGTTCGGGGACAAATGTCAGGGGAACTCATTAATGGCGGCAAAATAGAAAGCTACGGAGATCCGGGGTTGTTGGCAGACCCTTTGCTGCCGAATCGTGCAAGTATACCCAAGAATTGTCGAATAGGGGTGGTACCGCATTACAAGGATCGTGACAATGCCGAGGTCGCTGAATTTGCTGCCAGAATCCCGGATGCCCGTGTTCTGGATATTTTGACCGAGCCCGAAGATTTTTTAAAAGCAGCCGCGGGCTGTGAAATTATTCTTTCATCCAGCTTGCATGGATTGGTCATTGCTGATGCCTTTGAAATCCCAAATGCCTGGATTGAGTTATCAGATTCTGTTCGGGGAAGTCGTTTTAAATTTATGGATTATTACAGCGCCTTTGGCTTCACTGATTCAGAGCCGGTCAATTTGAAAGATTTCCGGCTAACAGACCTTGATCGATTGGTACTGCAATACATGCGGCCCAGGCTTAGAGAGATTCAACAAGGATTGATTGCAAGTTTCCCCTTCGCTGTCTAGCCATTTATGTCAGCAGTAAACGGGCGGTTGTGTCTTTTTTCCGTATGCCGCTGTATGCGTTTTGTTTTTTTTTCGATCCAGTACCATTCTATCCGATCTATTAAATTAAAATGTGTTTTACCCTTATAAAAAAGCAGAAGGTTTTTTCGGTCTTGTGTGTCAAAAATTCCTTCCGGAAGGGTATAATTTAATCTTGCCAGGCTTTTTATTTTCCATCGGAATCGGAAAGAAAACTTTTTTATCAGGGCGGACCTCAATATCAAGGCCGTGTTCACCCATGGCTGAACGGGCGTCTAAGCCGGCAAAATAGCTGGGCTGGTTGTCACCGCCTGAGGGGAGATCGCTGCTCAT
>JAWOEJ010000007.1:0-5697 GCA_046482845.1 Desulfobacteraceae bacterium
CAGGTCCGCGTTCAAGACTGCCGGCGCTATGAGCGGAATGCCGGCCTCAGCGTACGTGGTAGCGGCCGCAGCGGTGGTGTCCTCTCGGAAGTGGCCGATCGCGCCCACGACGTCGGGATCGACGCCGAGCTTGCGAGCCTGCTCGACAGCGGCGGCCGGGTCAGGCAGATTACCAGTGGGCTCATCCGCCAGAATCAGATCCGGGTCGGCAGCCAGGGCCCGGGCAATGGCCACCCGCTGCATCTGTCCGCCGGAAAGCTCAGACGGTCTGTGATTCAGACGGTTTTCAAGGCCCACCAGGGCTGCCATTTTTTTGGCGTGGTCGGCACTTTTAATGCTGTTCCAGCCCAGATAGTACAGAGGAAGCTCAATGTTGCGCTGGACAGTGAGCTGGGGCAGCAGGTTGAAGCTCTGGAAAACAAATCCCAGGTGTCTCAGCCTTAAATCACTTAAGGCATTATCCGTATACCCGCTGATGTCTTTTCCCTGAAACAGATAATGCCCGCCGGACAGACGGTCCAGGCATCCGATGATATTCATCAGGGTACTTTTGCCGGAACCACTGGCACCCATTACCGCCCAGAAGCTTCCCTGGTCAAAGGAGATATTGATCCCTCCCAGTGCAGACACTGCCTGGCTGCCCATGGTATATGTTTTTTTGGCATTTTCAAGACAGACAAGGGCCTGCCGGCTGTTTTCTAAAAGGCCTGACATCATATTATGCTCAGTTTTCCCTGTTTTTTTTCATTATCGGTCTTTTTTCTGAGCCGGGCGCTTTTGTCTTTTTTTCGAAAGAATGGTCCTCAAAAGCCGGCCTGGTTTCTGCCGCGGCAAGGGGAGGGGTTAAGAGCACTTTATCTCCGGGCTCAAGGCCTTTTTTCACATGGATCATCCGATTGTTGTCCAGGCCTGTTGTAATGGGCCGGGGTTCAAATTTTTGATTTTTCAACACATAGACCGTTGGAACCCCTGAAATTTTAAGCACGGCCTGAACCGGAACAAATAAAGCATTTTCATACGATTCAATGAGAATTTCAGCCTGGCAGCTCATGCCGGTACGGATGGCCCCGTTATTGTCGTCAAGAAAGATTTCAGTGGTATAAACTTTGAGGTCCGGGTTCATCCATATACTCTGGGCATCGGGAAGGGGGGCGATGCGGGTGATTCTGCCTGTAAATGTTTTATCCGGCAGGGCGTCAACAGTAATGATCACGGGAAGGCCCGGCTTTATTTTTTTAAGATTGGATTCATGGACGGCAATTTCAGCATTGCTGGAATTGGCAGTGGGCAGATAGATCAATTCCTGACGTTCCCTGATATCCTGTCCCTCTTCCAGGGGTTCTGTATTGTGCCGGAACATGCCGCCTTTGGCGCTGGTGGCATAAATCACAAGTCCATTGGCCGGGGCAAATATCTTGGTTTTGTCTATCTGCTGGACAATTTTTTCCAGTTTATCCTGTTGTCTTTGATATTCTGCTTTTTTCGCCTTGAGATCGGTTTCTGCCTGTATCACTTCGGCCCTGGCTTTCCGCCGGGTTCTTTCCATTGCCATTTCAGCCTGGCTGACATCGCTTTTAAGCTGGGCAATCTGGCGTTTGTAGGTGTAGTTGACAAGGAGGTTGCGGTTGTTTTTTGCCAGTTCAAGATCCAGGGCCTTTTTCTTTTCCGACAGCTGATCTGCGGCAAGCTCTGTCTGGGAGATGTATTTCTCATTGAAAAGGGTTTGGGACCAGGCCAGGGTTTCCCGGGCACGGGTGAGTTCTTCCTAAGCCAGGGTGATTTCCGCCTCTGCCTGTTTCAATTCATTGGGAAATTCGCCTTTTTTGTATTTTTCCAGGTCCTGCCTGGCAAATACCAGGGTGAGTGCTGCCAGATCCATATCGCTTTTTGCCTGATTTTCAGCCACGGCCAGCTGTTCCTTGGCATTGATATGCGCAGCACCGGCATTCTGCACCTTGATTTCCTGGTCAATTTTTGCATCCATCAGGGAACTGGCATCCAGTTCAACAAGAAGGTCACCTTTTTTTACCTGGGTACCTTCGGGAATCAGATAAATAATAGAGGTCTTTCCTTCCACCTGATTTTTGATAATAATCTGTTCCCGGGCCTTGATCGTGCCTGATTCCACAATGTTGATTCTCAGGGGCCCCGGGGTTACAGTGAATGTGGACGCGCTGGATATATCAGCGGATGGAGTGATGCGGCGGGTTACCACCAGGGTGGTTCCTGTTATAAGAAAAACAGCTGATAAAAGAATGATAAGGATTTTATGTTTCACCATTATTGAATACGCTCCAGTGATACTGGCTGCCACAGCCCTGTATCCGTTACTGTGAGCAGGCCCATGTCCCTCTGGATTTCCAGTTCGGAAACCCGGTAGTCCACCCGTGCCCCTGTCAGATCATTCTGGGCGGACAGCAAAGCATCCTGGGCTTCAAGAAGATCACGGGTTTCAGCTCTTCCGGCTTCCATGAAAAGGGTAATGCTTTTCACCCGTTTCATGGCAAGAAAAACAGCTTTGGTCTGAATATAAAGGGTTTCCCTGGCCTCCTCCAGTTCTCTGAGTCTGTTCTGCACGTCAAGTTTGATCGCGTCTTCCAGATCCTGCACCGCACGCACTGCCTGTTCAAGTTTTATAAATTGATTTCTATATTCAGCTGCTTCTGTTCTGCGGTCAATGGGCAGATTCAAGGTTAAAAAAGAGGATGCGCTTCCTTTGTCCAGATGAAGCCGGGCATTGGCAAGGTCTGCACTGGTAAGGGACCGGGGTTCTCCAATGGATGCTGTCCCAAACAGTGTCATTTCTGCTCCCAGGGCATCGGCTGCCACCACAACAGACCTCTGGGCATCTGCCACCTGTCCCAGGGCCTCTCTCATGTCAAGCCGGTTGTCAAAGGCCAGCTGAACCGCCTTGAACCTGTCAAGTTCAAAAGGACCGGCACTTTTATGAACCGCTTTCATTGCAGGTCTTTGTTCCAGCCGTTTCAGTTCATCAGGGTCCAGGGTTAAATTGACATCCGGCGGCAGTCCAAGCAGAATTTTAAATTCGTCCATTTGTTTTTTATGCCTTGTCCGGGCAGAGACCCAGCGCTGGCGGGCGATAAGTTCGTTCTGGACCGCCTGGTCCACCTCTATCTCCTTGAGCCGGCCGGCATCTGCCAGCCGCTTGCTTCTTCGGGCGGATACGGCCCGGCTGCGGTAGTCTTCCGCTGAATTTTCAACGGTATCCAGGGCTTTGAGAATAATCAGGTAGCTGCTTGCGATACTGACGGCAAATTTCTTTTTAAACCGTTCAAATTCCAGGATGGCATAAACAAGATTACGTTCAGCCTGCTTCAAGGGTTCCGTAACAATATGTGTTCCCGATCCCCTTAACAGTGGAATTGAAATGGAGGTGTCCGCGCTGATACCCAGAGAGGAGCTGCTGCCGGCAGTCAGCAGATGGGCCAGATCAACAGCCAGGGCAGTGGTCAGGGATACGCCGTTTTGAAACAGCCTGCTGTCAGATCCTGATGCACTGGTAACCACTCCCCCGAGGGAAGGATCAGAAGCGCCGTCAATACTGGCCAGCTGTTTGAACTGCCCCAGAAAATGGTGTCGAAAGTTTTCCTGTTCAAGGTAAAGGGACAGGGCTGCCTGAAACACCTTTTCCTTTTGTGTCTGAAAATCAGAATTGTTGCAGGCACCAATTTCCAGGGCCTTAACAAGGGAGAGCCTCAAGGCTTCCTTTGAATCTGCCGCTAAAGAATCTGCTGTATCCTCAGCTGGAGGGGCTGCCTTGTCATCAGCATGATGGTCGGGGGTATCATCAGCTGGACGGTCTGTTGTCTCCCCACCTGACTGGCCTGCTCTGTCATCAGCATCATGTTCTGGAGTGGCATCAGTTGAATGGTCTGTCAAAGAGTCAGGTGTTTCAGGGGATAAGGGATAACCAGGTTCAGGCCAGTGCTCAGCAGGATTTAATTTGTCTGTTCCAAAGGAAGCTGGTCCGGTCACAGGAAGCCCTGCATCTTCCAGCAGCTGCCGCCGAAGAATTCTGCTGGGCCGCTCAATGGTAAAAGGGTCTGTTCTTCCCAGATGGTTTTTATAGTTGTCTGATATACTGCTGTATGCTGCTTTGTCAATATACATCCGGTGCGACTCAGGGGTTCTGCACCCGCACACAACCATTATGCCTGCCCATGCAAAACAGAAAAAAGCCAACCGCATCACATATTTAACCATTCAGTTTTTCCTTGTAAAATTTTATTCAAGTCCCCATATTTCAGATTTATCAGTGATAGAAGGATTATCATAACGATTCATTGCAGCCATCCATTCTGGCATATTTTCTTTTTTTAAAAGAGGGAACACCTGAAAATAATGCTAAATTACCGCCGAAAACAATTTCCTCTTTTTCAACGGACAGGTTGTTTATTCTCAGCAGCGGCGGCAGACCTTTGTTCATAAGAAAATTTCTATAATTTCTATAATGCTCTTGTCCGGCAATTCTTTCAAAAAAAAGTATAATAATTTTATACAGCCACCCTTTGGGGAAACAAATTGGGCCGGGATGGAAATCAACAAGCAATAAACGTCCATCTGGTTTCATTACCCTTGTCATTTCATCTATTATCGGTGACCGGATTGAGTCAGGCATTTCATGCAAAGTTAACATGGCAATTACAAGATCAAAGTAATTGTCAGCATACGTCATCTGTGATGCATCTCCCACTTTTATATGCGCTTTTATTCCCAGTTTTTGGCTTGCAATTTTAACCATTGATGGAGATAGATCAATTCCATTAATTTCACATCCGGTTTTTTGATAAAGCCTTAGGTTGATCCCTGTGCCGCAACCTACTTCAAGCACACGTATACCTTTTTTTGGGAGATACATGTCAAGCATTTTTTTTCTCAGTACAGCAGTAGATGGCCCAATAAATGTGTCATAAAATTTTGCTGAGTTTTTATACGGATCCATGTGTATTCAAAACCTTGCGCAGTTTTTCTGCCAGATCGGCCATTGAAAACGGCTTCTGAATAAAGGCCGTCCCTTTATCCAGAATTCCCTGATGGGCAATGACATTGGGGGTGTAGCCGGACATGAACAAAAGCCGGATGTCCGGATAAAGAGCAGTGATTTGTCTGGACAGGTCACGGCCGTTCATCTCGGGCATGACCACATCGGTCATCAGCAGGTCAATGGCGCCGGAATGACGTTTTGCCTTTTCCATGGCTTCTCCTGGTGTGGCCGCAGTCAGCACGGTATACCCCTTTTTTTCGATCATCATACGGGTCATCCTGAGAATAGCGGGTTCATCCTCTACCAGCAGTATGGTTTCAGAGCCCCCGGCAACTGCTTTTTTTTCAGAAACAGTCTTGTCAGAGTCTTCATTGGAACAAAGACGGGGTAGATAAATTCTAAAGGTCGACCCCTGGCCAGGTTCACTGTATACGTTGATGAACCCCTTATTTTGTTTGACAATGCCATAAACAGTAGCAAGCCCCAGGCCGGTGCCTTTTTCCATCTCTTTGGTGGTAAAAAACGGCTCGAACAGATTCTCAAGAATGTTTTTGTCCATGCCGCAGCCGTTGTCACTTGCTGCCAGCAGCACGAAATCACCGGGAATAAACCACAGGTGTACAGAACAATACTGCTCATCAAATGTTTTTTTTCCGGTTTCTATGGTGAGTTTGCCTACGCCGTCAATTGAA
>JAWOEJ010000034.1:0-4626 GCA_046482845.1 Desulfobacteraceae bacterium
GAGCAATAGAGCAGTGTTACTACTCTAAATCTCTATACTTTGATGAACTTTATGTCTCCAAAAGAATATCCAGTATTGGTGAGTCTCTGGATGTTGATAAAGACAGGGTTGAAAACTGGGTAACCCGATACTGTGAAATAAAAAACATCTTGTTAAGTGATGAACAGGCCGCTGCTGTAACAGGGATTGTGAGTGAAAAATTCTCTGTTCTTACCGGGGGGCCCGGGTGCGGGAAAACCACCACTACTCTGGTCATCGTCAAACTGATTGAAGCCATGGGATTAAAAGTGGTATTAGCGGCACCAACGGGTAGAGCCGCACAAAGGATGATGGATGTTATCGGAAAAGAATCAAAAACGATCCACAGGTTACTGGGATGGCAAGGTGGCAAATTTAAAAAAAATGAAGAAAAACCGTTAAAAACAGATTTTCTTATAGTGGATGAATGTTCCATGCTGGATATCAATCTGACTGCATCTTTGTTAAAAGCTGTACCGGAAACGGCTCAAATATTATTTATCGGTGATTCTGATCAGCTGCCTTCTGTTGGGGCCGGAAATGTTTTAAAAGATATCATCGCATCTGAAACTGTACCCTGTTTCCGGTTAACAAAAATATTTCGTCAGGCCCAGGAATCCTTGATTGTTAAGTACGCCCACCAGATTAACCAAGGGGATACCCCCTGGATAAAATCTCCTTTTAAAAAACCGGAGATCTGGACGGATAAAACCGATTGTTTGTTTTTTGATTCAGATGAGGCCACCAAAGAACAGATCAGTTTTATTGCACGGGTAAAAAAGTTCTACGATAATCAGATTGAACTGGAAAACAATAGTTCTGACGAAACGGATTGTTTCGAATTCAGGGTCCAGGAACCGATCGTACCCTATGAAACTGAGATAACAATTCCAAAAAAGTTCCAGCACGTTAACCTGGAAAAAGTTTGCCAGGCAGAAACCAGAACAGAGGAACTGGTTTCTGTTCTGAAAAAAGTTCACCCATGGTCATCACTGCATTACAGTTTATCTGCTTTGGATGTTGTTAGAAAATTATATCAGGAGTGGATACCCAGATATTATGGAAACTGTGAAATCCAGATTCTTTCCCCTATGACCCGGGGAAGTCTCGGCACAATCAGCCTGAATAAAGTGATCCAGGACACAGCAAACCCATACGTTGAAGGCAAACGACAACTCAAGGTTGGAGAGAGAATCTTCAGGATTGGAGACAGGGTTATTCACCGGCGGAATAATTATGACCTGGGGGTCTTTAACGGCGATATCGGTGTGATCCAGGATATCAATAATATCGATCTGACCTGTTGTGTTGCATTCTATCCTGATCACCGACGGGTCCATTATCAACAAAATGATATCATGGAACTTGATTTGGCCTATGCCATCACCATACATAAATCCCAGGGCAGTGAATTTGAGGTTGTGATCATGCCCATTCTAACACAGCACTTTAAAATGATGTTCCGGAATCTTATATATACCGGGTTAACCAGGGCCAGGAAACTGGCCGTATTCGTTGGTACCCGGCGTGCAATGACTATGGCGGTTAAAAATCAGGATATCAGTAAAAGACAAACAGCACTTCAGGAGCTGTTGATGAATTGAATAGAAGAATAGAAATATGGGGTATATGTTTTGTCAAAGTCAAAATTCTGGATCTGTTGCAGCAGTATCTGAACGGTATCCTGGCCCAGCGCGGCTGACAGGGCAGAACAGGATTGTTCAAGAAACACGGCTGCCGAAGGGTGTCATCGGTCAGCTGCGATTTATGCTGATCCAGCAACTTTAATGGCCATGTCCTTAATGTAACCGTGTCAATCGGCTCTACCATATACTGTCCTGAAGAATCCCTGGACCAGGTTTTGGCAAGAGCAGACCAGGCCCTTTATATGGCCAAAAAACAGGGAAAGAACAGAGTCGTGGGCATAGCAGAACAAAATTGAAATATTCTTGAAAAAGAGCTGAAAATGTCAAGTAAAATAACGTTTTGCAGTACCTTGACCCTGAGATGACCGAGGTGCAGGGAGAGGCGACAATAAATAATATATTTACTGTTGTCCAGGTGTTCAGTGTGGTATACTTACTATTTTGATTCATAAAGGGATAAGTGAAATGGCTTTTCAGGACAGGAATCTGCTTTTTTATGCCGGGTGGCAGGCAGAAAAGCCAGACGGCAGGCAGAAAAATTATTTTAAAAATTTCATAGGAGATTGTCATGACTGATGAATGCACTCCGGTTTTAAACACAGGCCTGCGCGGCATTGATGTTGCCAGTTCAAAAATCTGTGATGTCCGGGGTAAAGAAGGCCAACTGATTTACCGCGGATATCTCATTGAAGACCTGGCAGCCAATGCCAGCTTTGAAGAGGTCTGCTTTCTTCTGCTTTACGAGCATCTGCCCACAAAAGAGGAACTGGGTGATTTTGATGCCCGTCTGAAGCAGAAACGCCGTCTGCCTGTAAATATGCTGCCGTTTCTGAAAAGTCTGCCCAGGAAGATGAACCCCATGGATGTGCTCCAGATAACCGCTCCCATGCTGATCATGACCGATGGTTACCCAGGGTCACAAAAGCTGGAAGATGCTCTTTACAGCGCTGAAAACCTGATTGCCGGACTGCCCTCCATCATGGCGGCCTGGGACAGAATCCGCAACTTCCATGCCCCGGTCAAGCCGGACAACACCCTGGGCCATGCTGCCAATTTTCTGTATATGCTCACCGATGAAACACCTGACCCTGAAGTGGCCGCCTTTTTTGATGCCGGCCTGGTGATCCATGCAGAGCATTCTTTTAACGCGTCCACCTTTACGGCCCGGCAGGTGGCTTCCACCAGAGCCCATATATATGCGGCTGTATCAGCAGCCATCGGCAGTCTTTCCGGACCGCTGCACGGCGGTGCCAATGAACGGGTCATGAAAATGCTCATGGAAATCAGCACTCTGGAAAATATTACACCCTATATCAACAAAATCATGGATACCAGTGGGTTGATTATGGGCCTTGGCCATGCGGTGTACCAGACCGATGACCCCCGCGCCCTGATTCTGGCTCCCATGAGCCGGCGTATGGGGGAAATTGCAGGGGACACCCGCTGGTATGATCTGTCCAAAGCCCTGGAAACAGAAGGCAAAAAGGCATTCAGGGAACGTAAAAACAAGGACATCTTCTGCAATGTGGACTTTTATTCTGCGTCCCTGTTTTATACCATGGGCATTGCCATGGATATGTTTTCTCCCGTATTTGCCCTGTCACGGGTCAGTGGCTGGTGTGCCCATGTCATTGAAGAGCAATTTGCCATGGCTGCGCCCAGACCGTCTCTGTACCGCCCCGGAGCCGCCTATGTGGGAGAATACTGCGGACCGGATGTGTGCAGGTTCACTGATATTGCCGGCCGGTGAAACAGGCTGAGCTTTATCAGCTTTTCGAGGAGCGGATTCTGCAATCGGTGGTAACAGGCAAATAGAAAAAAATAAAGTAATCACCGGGCAATGTTCAGTGGTGAAAATATCGACCTGGTGTGGCAACCGGCTGCTCATCTGTGGCAGGTGAAAATGGACCCTTCCCAGATCCACCAGATCCTCGCCAACCTCTGCGTAAATGCCCGGGATGCCATTGACGGCATAGGCAGACTCGCCATTGAAACCGGAAGAAAATCATTTGATGAGGAGTATTGCAGTGAACGCCCCGGCTTTATTCCCGGTGATTTAGTCTTGCTGGCGGTCAGTGACAATGGTTGCGGCATGGATAAAGACACCCTGGACAACCTGTTCGAGCCGTTTTTCACCACCAAGGAGGTGGGCAAAGGCACGGGCCTGGGACTTGCCACCGTTTACGGCATTGTCAAACAAAACTACGGTTTTATTAATGTATACAGTGAACCTGGTCTGGGCTCCACCTTCAAAATTTATCTCCCCTGGTTAGTTGCCGATGAAGACACAGACAAAGCCGTGCCTGAAAAAAAAGCAACCCTCGGGGGAACGGAAACAATCCTGCTGGTGGAGGATGAACCCTCTATTCTCAGGATGACACGGATGATGCTGGAAAAAAAAGGGTATTCAGTATTATCGGCAGCCACACCCTCAGAGGCTATGGAAAAAGCAACAAACTATTACGGTTCCATTGATCTGCTCATGAGCGATGTGGTCATGCCGGAGATGAATGGCAGAGATCTGGCAGCAAAAGTGAAAGAGCTCCATCCCGGCATTCGGCTTTTGTTCATGTCCGGGTATACAGCAGACGTCATTGCCCATCAGGGAGTACTGGATGCCGGTGTGGCTTTTATCCAGAAGCCATTTCCCCTGCGTTTGAGAAAACATTGAGCGGGTTGAATTATATCGGACAGATCAAAAAATGGAAAAAAATAGGATATGAAGTGATTTTGTATTATCTAAGGCTTCCCAATGAAGAAATGGCTGTGCAACGTGTTCAACTAAGAGTTGCCCAAGGTGGGGACAATGTCCCGGTTGACGTCATTAAACGGCGTTATCACCGGGGCTGGAAAATTTTTTTGGATCATTATAAGGAACTGGTTGATACCTGGGTTATTTTTGATAATTCCGGAAATATTCCAAAGGTGGTAGAGGAAAAACCATGACAAAAGAATCATATTC
>JAWOEJ010000037.1:0-12178 GCA_046482845.1 Desulfobacteraceae bacterium
CTGCTCCTGTTGCCCTGGGCAGGGAGCGGATAAAAAGCGGAAAATGCCAGGCAGTTGTGGTGAACAGCGGCAATGCCAACTGCTTTACCGGACAACAGGGCATGGCAGACGCCCTTGAAACGGCCCGGCTGGCTGCAGAACGTCTTGATATTTCAGAAGAACTGGTCATGGTGTCTTCCACCGGGGTCATCGGTTCGCCCCTTCCCATGGATGCGGTGCGCCAGGGAATATATGATCTGACATCCGGTACAGGTCCAGATTCAGTCATAGATGCAGATACAGGGTCAGAGGATTCATCCAGGGAAGGTCTTCAAAGCTTTGCCGAGGCCATTCTTACCACAGACACCTTTGTAAAGATTGTTTCCCGGACCGGCACTGTAAACGGGAAAAATTATTCCATTATCGGCACGGCAAAGGGATCCGGCATGATAAAGCCGGATATGGCAACCATGCTGGCCTTTGTATGCACTGATATCGGGATGCCGGCGGCGCTATTGCATTCATGTCTTAAAACCGCCTGTGACCGTTCCTTTAACAGAATCTCCGTGGACGGGGATACCAGCACCAATGACACCATCCTTGCCCTTGCCAACGGTATGTCAGGGGCGGTGCTCACAGAAGGGGATGACCTGGACCCTTTTCAGGCGGTTCTTGACCCTGTGCTGTTTGACCTGGCAAAAATGGTGGTCAAAGACGGAGAAGGGGCCACAAAGGTGGTGAACCTGATGGTAAAGGGGGCCAGAACCCCTGAGGATGCCCTGAAAACGGCCACAACCATAGGAAATTCCAATCTGGTTAAAACCGCTGTGTATGGTGAGGACCCCAACTGGGGAAGAATCGCAGCTGCAGCAGGCAGATCCGGTGCTGACATCGATCCTGATGTGATTGACCTTTGTTTTGACGGGATTTTCATTGTAAAAAAGGGGCAGTGGCAGGGACAAAACGCAGAAAAAAAAGCAGCCATGGCCATGAAGAACAATGAAATTAACATCACTTTAGACCTCAATCTTGGCGAGTATGAGGACTTTTGTCTGTTCTGTGATTTTTCAGAAGACTATGTTAAAATCAATGCAGATTACAGGTCATAAAATGCAAATCACAGGTGATAAAATCCAGTCACAGATTATAAAACCATACCCCCGGGTCATGGAAATTCAGGTTTTTATAGAATGAGGCTTCAGAAATTTCTCTCCAGAGCCGGGGTCTGCTCCCGGAGAAAAGGGGAAACCTATATCGCCGAAGGCAGGGTGTCGGTCAATGGCAAAACGGTCTTGTCCCAGGGATGCGTGATTCATCCTGAAACGGATATGGTATGTGTTGATGAGAAAAAAGTGGTTTATTCTTCTGAAACAAAAAATTGCTATATTGCCTTGAACAAGCCTGCCGGCTATGTTTCCTCCTGTTCCCACAGGGGGGAGAAAATTGTTCTGGATCTGGTTGATGTTTCCCGCAGGATTTATCCGGTGGGCCGCCTTGATCGGGAGTCCACCGGCCTGATCCTGCTGACCGATGACGGGGATCTTCACAACCGGCTGTCCCATCCTTCATTTAACCATGAAAAAGCCTATATTGTAGAAACAGTCAAGCCAGTGTCTCGTGAGGATCTTGAAAAAATGGAAAAGGGCATTGTGCTGGACGGGAAAAAAACCCGCAGAGCCCGGGTAAAAGCCATTTCAAGGGACAAATTTGAAATCGTTTTAAAGCAGGGCATCAACCGCCAGATAAGACGAATGGTAAAAAAATGCAATAACCGGGTGAAAACCCTGAAACGGGTGAGAATGGGGACGATCAGGCTGGGGAATCTGGAGGAGGGCAGGTGGCGTTACCTTGAGAAAAGAGAAGTAATGGAATTAAAAAAGGCAGGCAGATGACACGTTTAAAGGTGGATCTCAACGGCATTCAGCTGAACAATCCAGTCATGACCGCCTCAGGAACCTTTGGTTATGCGGGTGAATACAAAGATCTGGTTGATCTGAATGCTCTGGGGGCTATTATTGTAAAAGGGCTGTCCCTTTACCCTTCAGAGGGGAACCCGGCGCCCAGGGTGGTGGAAACCCCTTCAGGTCTTTTAAATGCTGTGGGCCTTGAAAATGTTGGGATTGATAATTTTATTGCTCAAAAGCTTCCTTTTCTTAAAACCCTCAGTCCTCCGGTGTTTACCAATATCTATGGCAAATCCATGGAAGAATATGAGCAGCTGGCCCGTATTATTGACGGCCTGGAAGGCATTTCCGGAATAGAGGTGAATATTTCCTGTCCCAATGTGTCTGCCGGAGGGGCTGCATTCGGGGTAGATGCACAAGCGGCTTTCAAAGTTGTTGAAAAGGTCAGAAAAGCCACAGAAAAATTTGTCATGGTGAAATTGTCTCCCAATGTCACAGATATCACAGAGATTGCCCTGGCCGTGGAACAGGCAGGGGCCGATGCGGTTTCCCTGATCAATACCGTGACAGGCATGGTTATTGATACAAAAACCTTTAAGCCTGTGCTGGCCAACAGGACAGGGGGGTTGTCAGGCCCCTGTATCAAACCCATTGCCGTAAGAATGGTATGGGAGGTGGCCCGGACGGTGAATATTCCGGTAATCGGTATCGGCGGTATTATGACTGCCCGGGATGCTGTTGAATTTATTCTGGCCGGGGCCTGGGCGGTTCAGGTGGGCACGGCTGTTCTGGCAGATCCAGATGTGCTGATGCAGATTATCACCGGATTAAAGGTGTTTATGAGGAAAAAGGGCATTACCGATCTGTCTGAAATAAGAGGGGCTGCTTTTCCATAAGGCGCGTTAAATCCATCATAAAGTAATATCCATCACAAAAGAGTATCCATCACAAAGGAGGAGACTATGTTTTCAGTGGACAATACAGTGTTGCTTGTTATTGACGTTCAGGGCAAGCTTGCCCAGATGATGCATGAAAAAGACCATCTCTTTTCTTCCCTTGAAACCATTATAAAAGGGATGACAATTCTTGATGTGCCCATTATTCTCATGGAGCAGATTCCAAAAAAACTTGGCCCCACCATTAATGAGGTGGCTGAGCTTCTGCCTGATATAAACCCCATTGCCAAGCATACCTTCAGCTGCTGCAATAATGAGGAATTTATGTCAAAGTTTAATGCCCTGGAAAGAAATCAAGTGCTGCTGACCGGTATTGAAACCCATATATGTGTGTATCAGACCGGCATGGATCTGTTGAAAAAGAATTATGAGGTTCAGGTGGTGGCCGACTGTGTGTCCTCAAGAACCCTTGAAAACAAGACCATTGGTATAGATTGTCTGGTCCGGGCAGGCGCCTCTGTTACAAGTGTAGAGATGATTTTATTTGAACTCATGAAAGCGGCACAGGGGGAAAAGTTCAGGGAAATGGTAAAAATAGTAAAATAGATTTTTTTTATACGGAAATATTGAGATTTTTTCCGGTTTCAGGGTCTGGGGAAGTGACCCTGGCATAGGCTTGTGTGCCTGATTTAAAGGGGTCCAGACCGCTGTCATCGGATTTGTTTTGCTTTGTCCTGAGGGCCATGAGTTCAGCACTGGCCTTTATGGCTTGGGCTGATGCCTTTGCTGCAACGGCTCTGTCCTGGGAAGACGGATCAACCGGTGCCAGGGCTGCCTGACGGACTTTTCTCATCTTTTCAGCGGTTGCTTCTGGATCACCTGGAACCGGAGATGTGTCAATGGAAACCTCACCGGCAACGGCATAGTTTCTGCCGTCAGGCCCTTTTTTATACTCCAGGCGGGCCCCTGAGGTGATATACCGGCCGCCTGCGGCAATATGTGCCATTTCATGGCGCCTCACAGCGGCATCTGTTTTTTTCAGCTCTTGTATAAGCCGAAGCTCCTGTTCACTCAGCTTGAGGCTCGCTTCAGCTGATAGAGATACTTTTTGTTCAGGATTTTGGGCGTTGTCTGAATTCTTTGAGGAATTGTCCGGGGCCGTGGCTTTTTCAGAACCAGGATGAGAAACTGCAGGGTAAAACCCGCTTCCTGCAATCTGTGATCCATATATGGATGTATTAATATTCATGGTCAAACCCCTGCCCTTGGATTGATAACATGAAGAGCCTGCCTGCACCAGAACAGAAGAGAACTGAGTCAGGCTTGTGTTTTTGGCGTTATCGACAACAGCCGGTGTGAAGCCAGGACGGCACAGAAAATGTTTTAACCCGGACCTGACCCCTCACAGAAAAAATTTTAATCATAGCTTAACAATAATAATATTTCTTAAGGGATTTGGCAAGTTTAAAATTTTTTTACAAACCAGTCCCCTGAAGGGTCGTAAACAGCCGGATACGCCCGGATAAAATCTAAAATGGCTGGGATTGCCGGACTGTCTTTCATCAGATTGAAAACCAGGGATCTGAATACAGCAAAGGTATCAATGGTATTGTCTGAAATAAGCCTTTCAAATAAATTCCCAAAATTGGTATTTTTATGCTTTGTTATCCGTTTTTCCATTTCATTCCGGGTTAGAAACCTGATGATTTTAAGGGACAGGGGATGGTTTTGTTTATAGGTATAAACTGCCTCAAGAAAGAAGGACAGGGCATAAAGCTTGGCAGACAGGCATTTATCAGGATCAAGCATGTCGTAATAAGCCTGGATTCGAACCTGATTTTTGCTTTGGTCCATCCTTTGATTTTTGCCTTGATCCATGCTTTGGTCCCTGGTTTGATTCTGGCTTGGGGTCTGGTTTGGGGGCTGGGGGGTGTTCCTTCCAGACCATGCCTTTGAACTTAAGGGATGTGTCTGATTTTTTTTAAGTTTTTCAATGACCACAGGGGCTATTTGTTTTCTTTGCAGGCGGGCTTTTTCCATGAAAACCGTAAAATACTCCTTGATTCCCCTCATGCCCGGAGGAGTAAGCTCGTAACTTCCATTGTCCAGGAGAATGGTTGCCGTCTGGGCTGTGACCAGGGTTTGTCTGTATTTTTTTTTTCTGTTTTGATCATAGATTTCAAGGGGTTTGAAATAATCCACTGCAAGGGCATCCCGCCCGCTTTTTTTTACCGGGAAAAAAGAGGTGGCTGAGGTAACCGGTATTTTGTCGTGGCCAAAGGGATACAATGCACTGGTAAAGGTTGGAATGACAATATAGGCACCGTCAGGGGTGATTTCAGTGCCGTAGCTGTCAGTTATGGAGGGTTTTACACTGGTGAAGTCTTCATCAAGACCTGCGGGAATTAGAAGGTCATCCAGATCATGCTGCCTGGGGATGCGGGTGTGTATTTCTTTTTCCAGGGCCGTGATTCTTTTTTTGTTCTTGTTTGTAACGCTGACAGAGAGATTTGCACTGGATCTGACCAGTTCCTTTAGAATTGTCTTACTGCCCCTTGGCATTTTGGTTAACAGATTGTAATTCAGGGAAAGTCGGTCTGCAACCGATACAACATCACTGATGGTTGTATTGTCTTCCCGCCAGTCAAGGGGATCGGATGCCCCGTATAGACAGATATCCCGGTTCCCCTGGGCGGCAATGCCCATCAGGATGTCTGTTACAGCATTAAAGGAAAAACTGGATCTGACCTTTGGCAGGGCCCATTCATTGCACCGCCGGCAGAAATTGCTGCACCCTTTGGTCAACTGGAAATTGATAAGTGTTTTGTAGAGCAGGGCTTCCTGGTTTTTAGATAATGCAAGTTTTTTTTTCCAGGTGTCAAGGCTTGTGACGGTTTTTTGGGGGGCGGCTGTTTTAGCAGAGGTGTGCACCATACAGGTGAGGCGACCATAGGCGGAATCTGCAGGGTTTTTGCCGGGATCTTTTTTTTCAGGGGAGAACCTTTTATGGATTAACCGGACCTGATTGAGCATTTTCTCATAATTTTCTGAAAATTCATCCTGAAAACCAGCATGGGTGCAGATTGTATCGAGTAATTTATCTGCCTGTTGGTAGTCTTTTTCATAAAGGGCGGCCAGGTATCTGTTTTTTTCTTTTTTAAGAAAGGTTTCCCTTTCCTCTGTGGTTTCTCCTGTCCGGTAACCTGTTGTAATATGCTGCTTATTCAAAATATGGTATATGCATCAAAAGATTATATGTCAGTGCGGTTCTGTTAAAGCCTGTTGCATGGGATACTGGCAAGCCTTTCTTCAAGCTCGTCGTCCAGGATGTCCCTGAATTTATCTTCTGGATATTGCCGGCTGCAGGACCTGCAGAACAGATACACCCTGGTTCAGCTTTTTCTCAGTACAAGCCTGGTGTTACACCAGGGGCATCTTGCTTTAAGATCATTCATCTGCCAATGTCTCCTCTTTTATATATACCGGTTCAGTTCAGTGTTTTTTTCTGGCTTGGTCATAACAAAAGCCTGATCCCGCTCCAGGGTGGCCGATATTATGACCAGGCCCTTTTTTGCAGAATTAAATGAGTTTACAATATAGAACAGAAAGAAAGACAAGTCAATTCCATGATCCTGGCTAAAAAGCAATTATATCAAATTATGTCATGGATTTCTGTACCCGGTCCGGGTAAAAATAAAGGGTGAAGGTTTGTGTTGATTGTGATAAAAGGGGACGTTCTATATATAAAAAAAATAGAGAATCTGGAGCCGACGAGCGGAGTCGAACCGCTGGCTTGCTGATTACGAATCAGCTACTCTACCAACTGAGTTACGTCGGCTGTTGAGATATTGAAGGTATAATTAAATCTTATTGAGTTCAAAAGCAAGAAAAAAATAATGAATCATTTATCAGATATACTTGAGAAAAGAGAGGGGCGTGTTGATTTAACAGGGGTTTCAGGGTCTGAAAAGGCCTATCTGGTGTCCCGGTTTTTTTTAAATACCAGTGCCTCTGTTTTTGTTGTGCTGCCGGACCAGAAAAGTGCATTGCGGTTTCTGGATGATCTCTGTTTTTTTATGCCTGGTCATGAATCCAGCCTGGTATACTTTCCAGGCTATCATATCATGCCGTTCAAGTCCCTGGTGTATCACAGTGAGACGTCTTCCAAACGACTGTCTGCCCTGTACCGGATAACATCAGCCCGGGACAGAATAATTGTGGTCACCTATGTTGATACCCTTTTGCACAGGATGATTCCCAGAAACGTGCTGTCCTCATCTGCTGAACTGGTGATCAACGGTGAGGAGATTGACAGGGATCTTCTGATTTCAACCCTCAATGCCCAGGGGTATACAAGGGTGTCCCTGGTCGAAGAGCCTGGGGATTATTCCGTCCGGGGCGGCACTTTGGACGTGTTTTCCCCGGGCCTTGGAAATCCTGTGAGAATAGAGCTTTTTGGGGATTATGTGGAATCTTTGAGAGCGTTTTCTCCTGTGAGCCAGAGAGGCATTCAAGAGCTTGAAGAAGCTGTGTTTATACCGGCCAGTGAAGCAGTTGTGGAAAAAAAGCATCTGCCCGATATCCTTGGCCGTATACGTCTTGCAGGGGCCAGGGCAGACATGGATGCCGCAAAAATCAGATCCTGTGTAGAAAAGGTCAGGGATCAGGGACGGTTTCCAGGCATGGAAAGCATGCTCTCCCTTATTTATACAGAGCTTGATACGTTTTTTGACTATTTTCCTGAAAAAGCCCTGCTTGTACTGGATGAACCCGGGGAACTTGAAAAAAAAGCCCTGGATTTTGAGAAAAAAGCCTTTGAAAATTATCAGGCAGCTGTCTCAGACCAGGTGCTTTGTGTGGACCCTGAATCCATTTATATAGGATGGGAAGATGTGAAATCGGTAATGGACAGGCAGAACCCTGTCTCCTTCAACCACCTTCACATTGAAAAGAGCATTCCCCGCCATAAACGTATTCCCCTTGATTTCAGGGATAATTCCGCACTGACAGCCCGGCTGAAAAGGGAAGAAAAACAAGATTACATATTGACTCCCCTGGCTGATTTTATATCGGACAGCATAAAACAGGGAATGGCTGTGATTGTGGCCTGTCCTGGAGAATCCCGGGTCAAGCGGCTTGTTTCCCTGCTGGCGCCCTATGGGATTGAACCTGAGCATCTGGAGCGTTTTTCTGATATCACAGGAAAAAAACCAGGTGTTTTTTATGTCAAAGAAAATGTGTCTTCAGGATTTTCTGCTGCGGATGACAGGTTTGTCCTGATCACCGACCAGGAGATTTTCGGGGTTAAGAGACAGACCAGCAGGCCCAGGCGCAAAAGGGCGGTTTCAGAATTTATCACCCCGGAGGAGTTGAAAAAAGGGGATATTGTTGTTCATCTTGAGCATGGCCTGGGCCGGTATGACGGGCTGTCCACCATCAGTGTGGACGGGATTTCAGGGGATTTTATTCTGATCACCTACAGGGATGAGGATAAGCTCTATCTTCCTGTTGACCGCATGGACATGATTGAAAAATATCTGGGCATTGAGGGATATACCCCGCTTCTGGACAAGATCGGCGGTAAAACCTGGAAAAAATCCAGGGCCAGGGCCAGAAAAGAGGTGGAAAAAATGGCCGGCGACCTCTTAACCCTTTATGCCAAAAGACGGGTAAAAAACGGATTTTCATTCAGTGTATCAGATGGGGATTTCATCCGTTTTGAGCAGGCCTTTCCCTATGAGGAAACCCCGGATCAGTTAAAGGCCATTGATGATGTGATCCATGATATGGAGCAGGATACCCCCATGGACAGGCTGGTATGCGGTGATGTGGGCTATGGGAAAACAGAGGTGGCAGTCAGGGCGGCCTACAAGGCGGCAAAGGACGGCAGGCAGGTTGCCGTTGTCGTACCCACCACCATTCTGGCAGAGCAGCACCTCAACACCTTCAGGGAGCGGTTAAAGGATACAGCCGTTGTGGTTGAGGCCCTGTCCCGGTTCAGGACCAGAAAGGAGCAGCAGGACATTATTAAAAACCTTGAATCCGGACAGATAGATATTGTCATCGGGACCCACAGGGTTTTGCAGAAAGATATAGCTTTCAAGGACCTGGGGCTTCTTGTTATTGACGAGGAGCAGCGTTTCGGGGTAAGGCACAAGGAAGCCTTGAAATCCAGACGGTCCACAGTGGATGTCCTTGCCCTGACAGCCACGCCCATTCCCAGAAGCCTGCACATGTCCCTTACCGGCATGAGGGATATCAGTGTGATTTCAACTCCGCCCAGGGACAGGCAGGCCATTGTCTCGTACATTTCAGAGTATGATGATGCCATTGCTGCTGAAGCCGTAAGAAGAGAACTTGCCCGGGGCGGACAGATATTTTTTATTCACAATAATATAAAAACCATTTTTAAAACAGCAGAACGGCTTCAAAAACTGGTTCCTGAAGCGCGTATCGGGGTTGCCCACGGCCGGCTGTCCGAGGCAAACCTTGAAAAGATCATGATTCAGTTTATCAACAGGGATATTGATCTCCTGGTCTGTACCACCATTGTTGAATCCGGCCTTGATATTCCTTCTGCCAATACAATGATCATCAACCGGGCAGACCGGTTCGGCCTTTCCCAGATTTATCAGCTCAGGGGAAGGATCGGCCGGGGAGAAGACCAGGCCTATGCCTATCTTTTTGTTCCTGATGAAAAGAGGCTGACACGGGATGCTAAAAAAAGACTGGCCGCATTAATGGAGCACCGGGATCTGGGCTCAGGGTTTCAGATTGCCATGAAGGATCTCCAGATCAGAGGGGCCGGGTCCGCCCTGGGCGGTGCCCAGTCCGGACATATTGCAGCTGTGGGCTATGATATGTTTTTAAAGCTTCTGGATGAGGCTGTAGCGGATCTTAAGGGCAAACCCCTGGTTAAGACACTTGAACCTGAAATTAATATCCCTGTGTCGGCTTCAATTTCAGAAGACTATGTGCAGTCTATTGAGCAGCGGCTGACCATATACCGGCGGCTGTCACAGATGACCATACTGTCTGAAGTGGCTGATATGCAGCAGGAGCTTGTGGACCGGTTCGGCCGGCTGCCCGATGAAGCTGGCAACATGCTCTTTAAGATTATGCTCCGGGTAATGGCTGTCAAGGCCGGCATCAAACGCCTGGATCTGTCCTTTAACTTTATTTCCATGGTGTTTTCAGAAATCCACCAGAAACGGCCGTTTAATTCTGTTGATTCCCTGCCGGTTCTCTTTCTGAGCCATGAATTTACAGCAGAAAATGCATTGAAAATTGTTCTTGGCAGAAAAAGAACAAGTATATCAAAGTCCCTTGTGGAAGCTAAAAAAATCTTGAAACATATTGCGCTGTATGTTAACAATTAAAGATTGTACTTAGTCCAGGTGCAAGGCGCAAGAAATTTTAAAACCGGAGTGTACTCAGGTACATGAGGATTTTAAAAATTTTGCAGCAACGCAGCAGATGGGTGAGTTTTCGTTCAAACACTACTTAATAAAAAAACCGGATAAAAGGTGAATGGTATCTATTGCAGAATCCTGAAAAGTGTTCTGGTTTTGATGTGCTGCGGTCTGCTCTGTACTGCCGGCTGCACCAGGTCATCGGACTGCTCAGGGAAAAACGAGTTTCTGCTCAAATGCAGGGATAAAATTATCTCTGTTGATGAGTTCAGTGAAGAGCTTGAGATGAAAAAGGCGGGGTATCCCTATGCCGTAAAGCATGAGCCTGAAGCGTTCTGCCGTTTGATGGCAGATCTGGTTGATCAGTTTTCCGAGGAACTTGTGATCAGGGTTGCAGCTGAAGACAGAGGGTATATGGTATCAGAAAAAGAGGTGGATGCCCTGGAAAAGGATATAAAAAAAGAGTATCCTGGAAATTCCTTTGACGCCATGCTCATTGAAAACGCAGTGTCCTATGATTTCTGGAGAAAAAGGCTGAAAATCAGTCTGATCATGAAGCAGTTTATAAAAAAGGACCTTACAGAAAAGATTGAAGTGACTCCCGGGGAAATCACCCGGTATTTTAAGCAGTATCAAAAAAAGGTGAGCAGCAGGAGTGAAGGGCAGGACACCGGGCCGGAAGAAATGAACGAAACAGACCTGATTGACCGCCTGCGGCAGGCAAAGGCTGAACAGGTCTACCCAGAATGGTTTGCATCCCTTGAAGCGCAGTATCCTGTAACCATTAACCACAAGGGCCTGGAAGCGTTTTTAAAAAAATAACACACATGCTATAAGCAGTACAGCAGATCATTAGCAGTACAGCAGATAAGGAAGAGAAAACCTATGCAGAAAAAAAGAACAATAAAAATAGCGGGAATGGTTTTTCTGATCCTCTTTTTTTTTATCAGCCTCTGCGCGGCTGAGGTGGTTGACCGGATTGTTGCCATTGTGAACGATGAAGTGATCACTTTGACAGAATTGAATCAGGAATTATTGCCCTATGTGGAAAAAATAAACAGATCTGATTATCCCCGTGAAAAAAAGGACAAAATTATTTATCAGCTCAAGCAGGATATGCTGGACCGGATGATAGACCGGATGCTCACGGATCAGGAGGTGGCGCGTATCGGCATCACTGTTTCTGAAAATGAAGTGGATACAGCCATTGAGCAGCTCAAGCAGTCTCAGTTCATGACCCAGGAGGATCTTGAAAAAGCCCTTGCCCATGACGGGGTTACATACCAGGAATACCGGCAGAAAATTCATCAGGAAATATTAAGGCCCAAACTCATCAACTACAGCGTAAAATCCAAAGTGGTTGTGACAGATACGGATGTTAAGAAATATTACCATGATCATAAGGAGTTATACACAGCCAAAAAAAAATATCATCTTTACAATATTCTTATCTCCTTTGACAGGTCTGGTGGGTCAAAATCAGCGCTTTTTGAAAAGGCTCAAAAAATCAGGGAGATGCTGGACAGGGGTGATTCTTTCAAGGAACTGGCAGAAACATATTCCCAGGCGCCCAATGCATCTGAGGGTGGGGATCTCGGGATTTTAGAGGCTGACCATCTGTCTGAAGCCCTGAAACAGAAAATTTCAAAACTCAAAGAAAAAGAGTACTCAGATGTCATAGAAACCGAACAGGGCTTTCAGCTTTTTTATGTTGAGGACATTCAGTCGGCAGGTGTTAAAAAATTCGAGGATGTTAAGGAAGAAATAGCAAAAACACTGTACGATGAAATTGTGGAAAAAAAGTTTAATTCATGGCTTGATTCTTTAAGGGAGAATTCCCATATTAAAAAAATGCTTTAAAGCCGTCAGTCTGCAATAATCAGCTCCCCCTTTTTTAGCTGATTACTGACAACTGCAAAGGAGCTCCCATGCATACGGAAAAAAGTGATGTATTGATAAAAAATATTACAAGGCTTTTAAGGAGAGG
>JAWOEJ010000166.1:0-3377 GCA_046482845.1 Desulfobacteraceae bacterium
AGGCAGAATTGAAAAAGACAGAACAGCCGTCCGGGATGCCCTGGCTAAAATCAAAAATTTCAACGGTATTACAGGAAACATGACCTTTACAGAGGAAGGTGATCCTATAAAATGCGCGGTTATTGTTAAGATTAATGATAAAGGCGAATATGAATTTTATAAGACCAGCTGTCCGTAATATATGTTCAGTAAAAATCTGATGAATATGTTGATCCAGGCGGGTCAAAAAGACCTGTCTGAAATTTGTTTTAAAAGGTCTTGGTAATGGCAATAATATGGCTGCTGTGCCTGCCGGTACAGCAGCCATATTTATTGTAAATAAAACAGGAGCTGGTGAATGGAATCCTTGTTAGAACTGGTTATTTATATTTTTCAAAACCTGATCAATGCGCTTCAGCGAGGCAGTTTCTATGCTGTTATATCCATAGGCTACTCAATGGTTTACGGCGTTTTAATGCTGTTTAACTTTGCCCATGGGGATATTTTCATGGTGGGCACATATATCGGTTTTGGCATAGCAACCCTTTTCCTTACTTTATTTGCAGGGTTTCTGCCGGGGCCGCTGATTTTTATAGCAACGATTGTAGTAACCATGTTTCTTGCATCCTGGATCGGTGTTTTTGTTGAGGTTGCCGGTTACAGGCCACTGAGGTCTGCCCCCAGGGCTTCAGCTGCCATTACAGGTCTGATGATCGGTATTATTTTTGAAACCGGCATTCTGATTCTGCTTGGCGCCAAACGGCTGAGCTTCCCGCCGCTCATGGAGTCAACGGCCTATCATATGGGGGGTATCCATTTTACCAATGTTAAAATTTTAATTATCATTGTCTCCCTTCTTTTGATGATTGCCTTGAATACCTTTATTCAGAAATCAAAATGGGGCATGGCCATGCGCGCCATGTCCTATGATTTTCTTGCCGTTCCTTTAATGGGGGTCTCCATCAATGTTATCGCTCCCATGACATTTGCCATAGGCGCCGGTCTTGCCGCAGTTGCCGGGATTTTATACGGCCAGGCCTATCCTATTCTTGATCCCTACATGGGCGTGCTGCTAGGATGGAAAGCCTTTGTTGCAGCCATCCTCGGGGGCAGGGGGTCCATAAAAGGGGCTGCCCTGGCCGGATATCTCCTCGGGTTTATCGAGATTTTTGTTGCCACTGTTTTCCCTTCAACCCTGAGGGATCTTATAGCCTACTCCATTATACTTCTCATCCTTACCTACCGGCCCAGGGGATTTTTTGGCATGGAGCACAGCACCAAATTAAGGCTTTAATTGTTTAATTTCAACAGATACAGGAAAATTTCATGGAAATAGCAGAAAAGTTTAAATCTTTTTTTTCAACAATACCTTTTCTTGGATGGCTGACGGGAGCGCTGGTGGGTGTATTAATCGAATATTACTGGGGCTATGATTATATTTCCTATTATCTGGGACTGCCCAAGATTCCAGTGTTGTTCGGTACGCTGGTGGTATTAAAGGATCCAATGATGATACCCGGTGTTATTGGATATGATCTGGCAGTATATATTATCCCAGTGTGTTTAATTGCAAAATTATCAGCGTTTATAACCAATCCCGTAGCTGCGTTTTTTGAAAAAAAACCATTATTTGTGTCAGCCCTTTTCCATCTGATCTTTTTTTACGGTGTACTTCACCTGTGGGCTGGAATAAATGACTATCGGGTCCTTGTTGTCAAACTCACGCTGATATCCATCATTCTCACCATCAGTATCAATGTGATAAACGGGTACCAGGGAGAATTTTCCTGCTCCCATCCCGGTTTCATGGCCATTGGTGCCTATGTGACGTCCATATTGACCCTGTATTTTTTTGTGGATGACAAGATTTTCGGCCAGGCAGTGCTCTCACCGGCTCTCGGGCCCTGGCTTTTCCCCGCTGCGCTTCTGGCCGGTGGGTTCTGTGCATCCATTGGATCGCTTCTTGTGGCCATTCCTTCTTTCAGGACCCGGGGGGATTACCTTGCCATTATATCCCTGGCATTTATGTTTATCGTAAAAAGTGCGGTTGAAAATCTCAACGTAATCGGAGGTGCCAGAGGAATGGGGGGACAGCCGGATTTCGCGCCCCTTCACGTTATTTTTATCTGGACCATGCTTTCCATCTGGATCATTCACAATTTTGTCACATCAATTCTTGGAAAAGCCTTGAATGCAGTGCGCGATGATGAGGCAGCAGCCGAATCCATGACCGTTAAAACCCGGAAAACCAAAATGACAGCCTTTATGTTCGGGGCTTTCTGGGCGGGAATTGCCGGTGGACTTATCGCCCACGTGCTCTGTTATATTAATCCGGGTATGTTCAGTATCAACCGCCTTGCAGAAATTCTTGCCATGGTTTATTTTGGTGGGCTCAACTCTATTGTTGGATCTATTGTCGGCGCTGTAAGTATCAATGTACTGGGTGAGGCACTGAGACCGCTTGAACTCTTTAAATG
This sequence comes from Desulfobacteraceae bacterium, assembly GCA_046482845.1. GTDB lineage: Bacteria > Desulfobacterota > Desulfobacteria > Desulfobacterales > Desulfobacteraceae > DATFJZ01. Next base: position 2,457 of record JAWOEJ010000166.1, read on the forward strand.
GATAATTATTCCGTTGATTCTGATTCTGGTTATGATTTTCCGGCCCTACGGCCTTATTTCCTTTAAGGAAATCAATGCCAGAAAACTGCTAAAATCCAGACATAAAAGAGAACAGGGGGTATAGAAAGATGCCGGCATTGCTCAAAGTAGAGAATATGACCCATTATTTTGGTGGATTACGGGCAGTCCACAATTACAGCCTAAATATAACCCCCGGCCAGATTGTGGGGTTAATCGGGCCCAACGGTGCAGGAAAAACAACTGTGTTCAACCTTATTACAGGGGTTTATACACCGACTGAGGGGCAAATCACCCTTGAAAACGAGACCATAAAGGGATTTGAAACCAATGAAATCGCTGCAAAGGGCCTGGGCAGAACCTTTCAGAATCTGGCCCTGTGGCGGCATATGAGTGTTTTTGAACATATTAAAATGGCCCATTATTCACAAGTATCCTATGGGCTGATCGGCGCCTTCTTTAACACGCCGGCCTGTCGCAGGGAGGAAAAAAAGATCAGGGAAAATTCATACCGCCTGCTTGAATTGTTCAACATAAAGCAGCACGCGGATCAACTGGTCACAAACCTGCCCTATGGGGCCCAGAGACGGGTTGAAATGGCAAGAGCCATGGCCACCCGGCCCAAGATCCTTTTTCTGGATGAACCGACAGCCGGCATGACCCCGGACGAACTGGTTGAGATGATTAAAATCATACGACAGGTTCACAAAACGTTTAAAGTGGCCCAAAAGTCACTACTCGAAGAGAGCTTTCGATCTTTGAGTGAGCGCTGTCGCTGTTCTTACTGTTTATAGCTTTTGTTGGCCGCGAACGCTCTCGGTAAGCGTAGTGCCGCAAAATATTCCCAGAACACAAACTACGTGTGCAGTTTTTGGAATGTGTGCCCTGCATTTTCAGAAAATA
>JAWOEJ010000105.1:0-9416 GCA_046482845.1 Desulfobacteraceae bacterium
CGGGCTTTCAGAAACCCTTGCCATGGTTGAAAAAAAATTAATCCAGAGGGCCATGTCCAGGGCCGGCAATATTCAGACAGAAGCCGCTAAACTCCTTGGAATAGGAAAAAGCGGCCTCAGCCAGAAAATCAAAAAATACGGGTTGTAGCCGGCCCCCTTTTCCCATTTCAGTGATCCCTTAACCCAAGAGATTACGCTCAGAAAAAGTCTGATCTCCTTTGGTTCTCAATGTTCCTGACAGGCAACCGCTGGGGGCGGCGCTCGGCCCTTCCATAAAAACTTGTTAACCGAGTTTTATGTACCCAGCCTGCTCTCTGCAAGGGGCAGATACAGAGAATCTTTGTGGTTTGAAACAATTTTTTCAAAACAGGCCTGGCTTTCTTTGTCTTTTCCCGAGGCAGAAAGGGACATCCCCAGGTTGAACAGGGCTTCATCCTTTAGAAAATCATTGTCTCCCTGTACAATTTTCTGAAAATAGCCTGCAGCCCGGTCATACGCATTAAGGGCCTGACAGGTCCGTCCCAGGGAGTTCAGCAGAAGATTGCGCATCACCGGATCATTTTTAAACTCACCCAGGGCAGACTGATAAAGGTCAAGGGCGGTCTTAAACTCTGATGCCCTGTAGGCGATCTCTGCAAATCTTACCATGGCCAACCGGCCTGAAGCCGTGTTTGCATATTCATCAAGTATTGTTTTAAAATCATCTTTTACATCCGCATACCCCTGAACAGGATCTTCAGCCCTGCTGTAAGTTTCAACAGCATTGTCAAGGAGCTCCGAGGCTCTGATGCCGGCTGATTTTATACTGTAAATTGTACCGGAAAAGATAACAACAACCGCCAGAACAGCGCAGGAAACCCAGATAATCTGTTTTTTGTACTGTACAGCCCTTTCAACTGCCCTGTTCATGGCTTCAATAAAGGGGTCAGGCTGTTCAAGCTCTCTTCTGCGCGCGCGGGAAATTTTGTCTACCATTTATTTACTATCCTCCTGATTTTTTATGAAAGCCATCAGCCGTCAGCCATCAGTACTCAGCTAACAGCTAACAGCTAACAGCTAACAGCTAACAGCTAACAGCTAACAGCTTTCATGCTTTGTTGTGCCTGTTAATGCATAAACGTTATATGAAAGCTGTCAGCCTTCTGTACTCAGCTATCAGCTATCAGCTTCCAGTCAATAATTACAAATTTTTTCCTGCTGGTAACGGATGGCTGGTTCCTGACGGCCTAGGTAACACCAGGCTACCACACAAGGGTTTTGTAAATCCATCCCGTATCTCCGTCGGAATGTTCAATTTTCAGCCAGTTTCCTTTTCTGGCAAGCACCTTAAAGGGCACGCCCTTTTCAACCAGAAAGGTCACAGAATTATCCGTGCCCGGACCTGTGCGGACATTGCATTCATCTTTGATGGTTATGACCGACCGGGTTTTGCCGACCAAAGAGTCATGCACCCATCCCGAATCCCCTTCAAAATCAGTAAACCGATACCATTTCCCTTTTTTTTCAACAATGTTAACGGGATGGTACTGCTCCACCTGCCATAGAACCTCATGGTCTGTCCCCGGTCCGGACCGGATATTTGCAATTTTAGATTCAATGCACAGCCGCTCTTCTCCCCGGGCCGGTACTGCCATCATCACCATGATCATCATAATCATCATGGCGGTTCCTGCCATGACAGCGGATATTCTTGTGTATTTACAGGCTTTCATAGAATTCATCATTACCACCTTGTCCTGTCCTGTTACTCTATTACTCGATCATCAAGTTTTTTGAATACCGCCGCCCCCAGCAGTTGCCTGTCAGAACAGCGACCGACGGAGGACTTTTTCCCTGCCAGGCTAAAAATCGGCGACCTGCGGCCACTGGTCCTCAAACAGCTTGATTTTTTTAACGCCTGGCAGGGAAAAAGTCTTATCTCCTTAGGTTCTCAATGTTCCTGACAGGCAACCGCTGGGGGCTCTTAATCGGTCCTTCCATAAAAACTTGATAACCGAGTATTAACAAATTTTTTTGTAAAAAAACCAAATTAAGAGCAACTGCCGGGAGCGCTGTTCAAAAAATTTGATCATCAAGTGTCAGGAATGTTTAAACATTTTTTCACCAATCAGCTGAACCCAAGAATCATCCCCCCCTGATATACCAGAAAAGAAGCTGTCCATGCAACTGCTGTTGTATAAAAGAGGTTGAATATCGCCCAGTTTCCTGATGTTTCCTTCCAGATGGTCATTACCGTGGCAAGGCAGGGCACATAAAGCAGTACAAAAATCATCATGGAAAGGGCGGTAAGGGGAGTCATTCCGGAATTTCTCAGCGCATCCTTCAAGGCTTCAGACTTGTTTTCTCCAACGCCGTAAAGTACTCCCATGGTACTGACCACCACTTCCTTGGCCACCAGACCCGTTAAAAGCGCGACCCCGGACCGCCAGTCAATGCCAAGGGGGGCAAGTGCCGGCTCCATGAATCTGCCGATCCTGCCGATATAGGATTTGGCGACCCGCTCCTGTTCCTTTTGTTTTTCAATATCTGCTATTGCTGCCTCAAGTTCTTCGTCCCCATGGGGAATACTCATGGTGTACTGGTTTTTCACCTTTTCAATTTCACTGGAATAATCCCTTGAGAACTCAACATCCCTTGGAAAAGAAGACAGGGCCCATATAATGATGGAGCCGATAAAAATAACCCCTCCCATTTTTTTTAAAAACATTTTACTGCGTTCCCACATATGAAACACAAGGCTTTTAAGCATGGGCACCCGGTAGGAGGGCAGTTCCATCACAAAGGGCGCCTCCTCCCCTTTTAAAAGCGTTGACCTGAAAAGACGTCCCGATAAAACCGCAATCACAATACCGGTAATATACAGCCCGAAAATAACACTGCCGGCCTGATTTCCAAAAAAAGTGCCTGCCAGAATAATGTAAACGGGCAGTCTGGCAGAACATGACATGAACGGAGTGATAAGTGTTGTCAGTATTCGGTCTTTTCTGTTTTCCAGCGTTCTTGTGGCCATTATGGCCGGCACACTGCATCCAAACCCCATGAGCATGGGAATAAAGGATTTGCCGTGGAGCCCCACACTGTGCATGACACGGTCCATTAAAAATGCCGCCCTGGCCATATATCCGGTATCTTCAAACAGGGCAATGCAGAAGAACAATATCAATATGTTGGGCAGAAAGATAACCACACTGCCGATACCTGTGACAATACCGTCAAGGACAAGGCTTTTGAACAGGGATGGCGGCATGACATGGTCAAAAAGAGTGTAAACAAGGCCGACTCCCTTTTCTATCCAATCCATGGGATAGGCGCCCAATGAAAAGGTCATCTGGAACATCAGCCAGATAAAGAAAAGAAACACTGGAAAACCAAGGAACCTGTTTGTCAGGACAAAATCAATATTCCTTGAAATATCCGCCCTTTTTCTGGCGGAAACCAATACAGCCTTTTTTACAATTCCCGCAATAAATCCGTATCTGCCGTCTGTCAGGACAATTTCAGGATCTTCCTGAAAAAGATCTTCAATATGCTTTTGATAGGCTTCGGCAAGACTTAGGACCTCACCCGCCCCTTGTGCATCCAGTTTTCCCACCAGCTCCTTTACCTTGCTGTCATTTTCCAGCAGCTTGATGGCTGTCCAGCGCACAGGGCAGCGCACCAGACCGGGAAGATGGACGTCAATGGCTTCCATAAGCCCTGCAATACATTTTTCAATTTCCCGGTTGTATTTAACTTTTCTTCCCTTTTTGCCGGCAGGGGAGGCTTCTGCTTCCTCAATGGCAGTTTCAACCACAAGGTCTGTTCCCTGGTTGCGGTTTCCCACGGTAAAAATAACAGGCAGACCCAGCAGCTGGGACAATTTATGTTCATCTATCTTTATGCCCTTGGATTTGGCAAGATCCGCCATATTAAGGGCAAACACCACAGGGCGGTCCAGCTCCATGATCTGCATGGCAAGATACAGGCTTCTTTCCAGATTGGCCGCATCAATGATGCAGACCACCACATCAGGCTGTTCATAAAGAATAAAATCCCGGGCAGCAATTTCCTCCAGGGAAAAGGGAGTGAGGCTGTAAGTCCCCGGCAGATCCACAATTTTAATACTGCAGTCCCCTTTTTTCAGAAACCCTTCTTTTTTCTCAACTGTAACACCGGGCCAGTTCCCGACCTTTTGATGGGCCCCGGTAAGATTGTTAAATATGGTGGTTTTTCCGGAATTGGGATTGCCGGCAAGGGCAATGGTAAAATGCTTCATTATCTGACCTTTTCCATGGTAATATGGGAGGCTTCTTCTACACGAAGGGACACATGATATCCCTTGACAATCACTTCAACAGGATCCTTCAGGGGCGCATATTTCTCAACGTACACCTTTGTCCCCCTGTTCAGCCCCATTTCAAGCAGCCGCCGGCGAAGAAAGGTTTTGCCGGCCACCCGGACAATCACCCCTTCCTGGCCCTGCTTCATCTCACTGAGGAGCTTTGTTTCTCCGGGAGGTTCCAGGAGTTTGACCTCTGCCGGCCCCGGGTCGGCACGAATCACCATGATTTTTTTTGCCAGGCCCAGACCAATTACATACCGATGGTCCCCGGAAGCAATCACCATCTGCCCTCCCGGCTGCACCGTGACCACTTCAATGTCATCGCCTATCCGCAATCCCATGGAGGTAAGGCGCATATGGGCTTTTTTACCGCCCCTGAGCTCTCTTATTTCAAAGGTCTCTCCGGCCTTTGCCATGGAAAGGGACATGATAAGGTCCCTTTTATTCTGGCACCGGGCACACAGCCCGTAAATCTCCATTCTATGGCGAAGCATCTGAAACCCGTAGGCTGCTGCAAGATCTGCCTGCTGTTTCTCCAGGGCTTCATCCTTAAACTCCAGAATTTCACCGCATTTGGTACACACCATATGATCGTGGTGAAACCCCAGATGCCTGTGTTCGTATCGTATGGGGCCGTCATCAAATTTAACCCGGTGAGAAAACCCGAATCTGCAGAGCAGCTCCATGGTCTCAGCGATAAACCCCGGTTCCATGGACATGTTTTCCTTTTCCAGTTGCCGGGAAATATCCTGACATGTCACATGGTTTTCCATTTTCAAAAAAACGTCAAGGATCTGAAACCGTTTATCAAATTCATTTACACCCTGCTCTGTCAGCAGTTTTTTAAACTGATCTTTCTCGCTCTCATGTTTGTCACTCATATTCAGCCCACTTGTTTTTTTTGGCGTATTTGTTGTGAAAAATGACAATATAAACTATTACATTCATGTAAAGATGTCAATTTGAAACTTACCCTTAACATTGGATCAAAAAAAGAATAAAATATGACAACCGATTTTTTCAGTACAACGGTCAACACGCCCCTGTTCATCAGGGACAAAAAAATCAGCACCAGGCTGTTTCTTGCGCCCATGGCAGGACTTGGCCATATTGCCTTCAGGGAGATAACTGCCCGATTCGGCGGGTTCGGACTTCTGTTCACAGGCATGTGCTCCGCCAGAGCCCTGCCCCATGAAAACCCGGAAAAATCCCTTGTTTTTAAATGGAGAAAACAGGAGCTGCCCTTTCTGGTCTGCCAGATATTTGGACCAGAACCTGATATAATGGCAGAAGCGGCAAAAAGGATTGAAAAAGAGGGGTTTTTCGGCGTTGACCTGAATTTCGGCTGCTCAGTGGCTGCCATATGCAAAAAGGGAAGCGGTGCGGCATTGCTGAAAACCCCTGATCTGGCAGCTGAAATTGTCCGTCAGGTCCGCCAGGCGGTTTCCATTCCTGTATTTGTCAAATTCCGGACCGGCTGGGAAAACAACCCTTCAGCTGCCGCTGATATGGCAGAAAAATTTGAAGCGGCCGGTGCAGATGCCCTGGTGTTTCATCCCCGTGTGGCCCCGGACCGAAGATCCAGACCGCCTCTGCGCCAGCACATTGCCCGGGTTAAAAGCGCGGTGTCCATCCCTGTTTTCGGCAACGGCAATATATTTACCCGCAAAGACGGCAGCGACACCATGGCTGAAACCGGATGCGACGGGCTGTCCCTTGGCAGGATTGCCCTTTCTAAACCCTGGATCTTTGCCTCACTGACCAGAGGGTTTGTCCCAGACAGCAGTGCATATCCGGACACGGCCATGACAATGACCCGCCTTCTTTTAAAATACCATGATGAAAAATACGGGGTTAAGCTGTATAAGAAATTCATTCCCTATTTCTCAGCTAATTTTAAATTCGGGCATGAAATCTGCAGGCAGCTGATCAAAGGAGAAACAATGGATGACATGAGATCCAATGTTGAAACCGTGTTTCAAACCCCTCCTGAAACACTGAAGCGTCCGAGCCTCAACCTTTTTACATAAATCAACGGTAACATAAACATGAAAAACAATCTGCGCCCCTTACATACAAACAGTCTGCCCTGGTTATCTGTGCTTATTCTTTTTTTTATTCTCTTTTTTCTGTGGCCGATGCCCGCAGCCGTGCCTGCCGATGAAACTGCTGACGTGACATTTATCTCCTGGTCAAAAATCCTTTTTGGAGTTTCAGGGGGTCTTGCTTTTTTTCTCTACGGCATGGAAAAAATGAGCGAAGGCATGAAAAGCACGGCTGGAAACAAAATGCGCGCCATCCTTGCCTCTTTGACCAAAAACCGTTTTATTGCCATGGTGGTGGGAAGTTTTGTAACCATGGTCATCCAGTCCAGCAGCGCCACCACAGTCATGCTGGTCAGCTTTGTTCAGGCCGGCCTTTTAAACCTGAGCCAGTGCATGGGCGTCATCCTGGGAGCTGACATCGGCACCACCATCACTGCCCAGATGATTGCGTTTAAACTCACAGACTATGCCATTTTAATGGTTGCAGTCGGTTTTTTTCTGCACATGCTCGGCAGAACCCGTAAAGCCAGGGATATCGGGGACATTCTTCTGGGTTTCGGCATCCTATTTTTTGGAATGAAACTGATGAGTGATGTAATGGCCCCCCTTAGAACCTATCCGGCCTTTATCCAACTGATGCAGGAAATGGAAAACCCGTTTTCCGGAATTCTGCTGGGGGCGGTGTTTACAGCCATTGTTCAGAGCAGCAGCGCCACAACAGGCCTTTTAATTGTGCTGGCCCAGCAGGGACTGATCTCCCTTGAGGCCGGGATTCCCATTATCTTCGGCGCCAATATCGGCACCTGTGTGACAGCTGTACTGGCAGGAATCAACGCCAGCCGGGAGGCCAAACGCGTTGCCATTGCCCATGTGATTTTCAAAATTGCAGGGGTCTGCCTGTTTATCTTCTGGATTCCCCGGTTTGCCCAGCTTATCAGGGAGCTGGCCCTGATCTTCGGGTCTGATACGGCCCGGCAGATCGCCAACGCCCATACTATTTTCAATGTCAGCATAGGGTTGATCTTTCTTCCCTTTGTTACCGTTTTTGCCAGATTCATTTATGTTATTTTTCCGGAAAAAGCCGAGGCAAAAAGTTTCGAGCTTAAAACCTGGTATATTGAGGATGAGGCCATGCTGAAAACCCCCTCCCTTGCCATTGACCTTGCAAGATCTGAAATATCCCGCATGGCCAAACTACTGGGCAGAATGCTAACAGCTGTTATCATCCCCTTTGTTTCCGATGAAAAACACATCTATTCCTGTACTTACAAGGACTGTGAAAGAAAACTGCTTATCAGTGAAATCCCCACCCGTGATGCTGTTTTTCCAGAGCTTTCCCTTATCGAGGGAATTGATCTGCGGGAAAAGAAAATAGATTATCTGGAAGAAAAAATCAGCACCTACCTTGCCAGGATTGCCAAGAGAAATATCACAAAACAGGAGGCCACAGAAGTATTCGGGATGGTCTCCATTGTAAAGGACATGGAAAGCATTGGAGACATCATACACAGGAATCTGCTGCCCCTGATCACCAAAAAAAAAGCATTGACCTATGATTTTTGCGAAGAGGGAAAAGAAGAACTGCTTATCTACCAGAGCAAGGTATTAAAACAGCTCAGACTGCTTGAAACAGCCTTTGGCACCAACGATCTTAAGGCCGCCTACAATATCATGCACAAGGAAAAAAAATATCTTGCCCTGGAAGCTCAGTACCGGGCAAAGCATCTCAAACGCATCATCGCTGAAAAGCAGGAATCCGTAAAAACAAGTGAAATCCACATGGAACTGATGGATCTGATGAAGCAGATCCTGCTCTACTCAGCCAATATTGCCCAGACCTATATTCAAAGCTCCCCTGAAAAAAACGTCCTGGATTCAGAACCTGAGAAGAGCTGATGCATTTCTGCCTAAAATCTTCTCTGCAGCAGATTCAGAAATACCCGAGGCTTCAATGTCCTTATAATACCTTGACGGTTTTATCAGGGGATAATCTGTTCCAAACAGCACTTTTTCCTCTATTCCTGTGTCCACAGCCACCCTGTAAATGTCAGGATCATACAGAAAAGGGGAGGCAGCTGTGTCAAACCATATATTTTTAAGAACATCCCTGGCCTCCCTTTTCAGCAGGGAGAAAAAAAAGATACCGCCGCCCCAGTGGGCCAGTACAATTCTATTGTCAGGAAAGCGTTCAGCAAGGGCATATATCTGCTCAAGGGTGACAGGGGTTTTTCCGGGATACTGATGGCCCACAGGTTCATTGGTATGTATCATAACAGGAAGGTTTCCTGCCTTTTTACAGATGTCCATTATAGGTTCCAGGCGGTCAAGTGCCTGCTCATCAATTCCGGAAAGATAAAAGGCCAGCTCCCCTACCCCGGACAACCCGGCATCAATGCATCTCTGCGCTTCTTCAGGCGCACCCTGCCATGACAGATCAAAACAGGCAAACCCCTTAAGCCTGTCTGGATAACGGGCCACCGCTTCAAGGATATAATCATTGTTAAGCTTTGCCGTGTCACTGGTTTTCCAGGGAAAACCAAAAACAACAGAATGGTCAACCAGGTATTCATCCATGGTGGATACGAGGGTGTCCGCGCCGACCAGCTTTGCCTTGCTGGAATCATAAAGCAGTTTAAATGACGGTTCCCCGTCAAAAAACCTTTCCCGGTACTTACAGATTGTTTCAGGAAATATATGGGTATGAAAATCAATAATCATTGTGTATCTCCTTTTGAGTGGGCCATATGCAAATCATTTTTCCCTGGGGATCTTCCAAAAAATAATCCACGCATATTATTTTCTTCCAGACCCCTTATATCTCATATTTTTTCTTCAATATTCATGTTAACATTGAAAAAATATTAATTTCAAATATAATACCAGATTCATTATTGAAAAGCCATCAGTAAAAAGCCGACAGAATATGATCTTTATTGCTGATGGCTTATGGCTTATAACTGATAACTGATAACTGATGGCTGATAACTGATGGCTGATAACTGACGGCTGACGGCTGACGACTGATAAAAAAACCAACTAATGAGTGTCTG
>JAWOEJ010000113.1:0-13446 GCA_046482845.1 Desulfobacteraceae bacterium
AGTATGGTTTCAGTCCTGCACAAAAGGATATCCGGCTGAATTCCGATACTTCTCAGCTCCTTTACACTGTGCTGGGTCGGTTTTGTTTTCATTTCACCGGCTGATTTGATATAGGGCACCAGGGTCAAATGAACATAAATCAGATTGTGTTTGCCCACATCCGCCTTAAACTGTCTGATGGCCTCAAGAAAGGGAAGGGACTCGATATCACCGATGGTGCCTCCGATTTCGACAATTACCACATCTGCATCCCCTGACACCAGGGAAATACTGCGCTTGATCTCATCGGTTATATGGGGAACCACCTGAACCGTCCCGCCAAGATATTCCCCCCTGCGTTCCTTGGTAATAACGGAGTTGTATATTTTTCCGGTGGTAAAATTGTTGTTCTTCCCCAGCCTGGCCCTGGTAAAGCGTTCATAATGACCAAGGTCAAGATCTGTTTCCGCACCGTCATCTGTGACAAAGACCTCTCCGTGCTGAAACGGATTCATGGTGCCTGGATCAACATTTATATATGGATCAAGCTTCTGGATGGTAACAGAAAGGCCGCGGCTTTCAAGCAGCAGCCCGATTGCGGCAGATGCCAGCCCCTTGCCAAGGGAGGAAACCACACCTCCGGTTACAAAAATATACTTGGACGTATCAGACATTATTCCTCACATTTTTTTTTATATGAAAGCCATCAGCTGTCAGCCATCAGTACTCAGCTAACAGCTTTCATGCTTTGTTGTGCCTGTCAAGGCATGGACGTTATAAAAAGCCTTTGTATATTGAGGCTGGCCGGCTAATCTGCGCTGCTGCGCTTATATATACGGTCAATATCAAAAAAGCCCAGTGGAAAATCTGCTTCAAGTCTGAAGGATTCAACATCGATCAAAAAACAGGGCACTTTGTTCAGGGACACTTTTATATCCATGGGATACCAGGTCCTGCTGACCCTATGCCAGTTTTCATATATAATTTCCACCAGATTCTGGTTTGTTCTCACAATATACCGAACCGGAAAAAACGTATCCTTATCCACCCATAAACTCGACACCGGCTCTTTTCCAGGGCAGATACTGCCAACCACATAACAGATTTTATCCCTGAACCGCTGCAGGGAGGATGTATTGACATCAACCCCGTTGTCAGCCAGACGTTTTGAAAGTGCGTTTCTATCCCGCAGTCGCAGAATATCCATATAATATTCTTCAACGGATGGTCGGTCTGCTGCGATTTTATTATCCACCACTTTGACAAATCTGGTGTCAGAAAAAACCGTAAGAATAGGGCCGCGGCCAGACTGACCCTCACAGCGCAGTCTGCCCGGATAAGACAGCCACAGGGTTTCCTTTAGATTGAAAATTTGCGCATTTTTATCTTTGCTGCTGTCTTTAACACCTTCAAACGTGTTGCCAAAAACATCAGCGGACAGAATGTCAGGATCATCATCAGGGTCCGGAAAAGGGGCCATTTTTCCAGGAAAGTCACCTGACTGAACATTTTTCAGCACTGTCTTCTGCTGCTGAACCACAAGGCCGGCCGGCTCAACCATATTTTTGACAGCAAGTTCGAGAATATGCGGCCCCTGGAGCACATAAGCGACTCCTGTTCCAGCGAAAAAAAACACAATCCCTGCAGCCAGGAGAAAACACCACCACCGCCTAAGCAATAAAAGATAAGACATCTTATTCATCTGCTATCCCGCAAACAGGTCTTCAGGAAAACTGGCACTGCTGCCAAGGGCCTCTTCTATCCTGATCAGCTGATTGTACTTGGCAACTCTGTCGCTCCTGGAAAGGGAGCCGGTCTTGATCTGAGCGCTGTTTACCCCAACGGCAAGATCCGCAATAAAGGCATCTTCTGTTTCACCGGATCGATGGGAAACAACCGTGGTATAACCGGATTCCTTGGCAAGCTGGATGGTATCAAGGGTTTCTGTAACCGTTCCGATCTGATTCAGCTTGATCAGAATGGAATTGCCGATACCGTCAGCTATCCCCTTTTTAAAAATATCAGGATTGGTCACAAACACATCATCTCCTACAATCTGTATTCTGTCTCCCAGGCGCTGGGTCATCATCTTCCAGTTCTCCCAGTCCTGTTCAGCAAGACCGTCCTCCAGGGACACCAGGGGATATTTTTGTATCAGTGACTCATAATAATCCACCAGTTCCTCTGCGGTGCGTTCTTTTCCCTCGGAAGCAAACATGTATTTCCCATTTTTATAAAATTCATTGGCTGCGGCATCAAGGGCAATGCCTATATCCTTGCCGGCGCGGTATCCAGCAGATTCAACAGCCTGAATGATCAGTTCCAGTGCCTCTACATTGGTTTTCAGATCCGGGGCAAAACCGCCTTCATCCCCCACAGCGGTGCTCAACCCCTTGTCCTTTAATATTTTTTTTAAGGCATGAAACACTTCAGCTCCCATGCGCACGGCATCCACAATGGAGGATGCGCCAAAAGGCGAAATCATGAACTCCTGAATATCAAGATTATTAGCAGCATGGGCACCGCCGTTAATGATATTCATCATGGGTACGGGCAGGGTTCTGGCGTTAATCCCGCCGATATGCCGGTACAATGGAATCTCACAGGCATTGGCTGCAGCCCTTGCAGCGGCCATGGAAACCCCGAGAATGGCATTGGCCCCAAGCCTTGACTTGTTGTCTGTGCCGTCAATATCAATCATGGTGATATCAAGGCCTGACTGATCTGTGGCATCAAATCCTATTATTTCAGGGGCAATGACCTCATTTACATTGGTAACCGCATTGAGAACCCCTTTGCCGTTGTAGCGGTTCGGGGCATTGTCCCTCATTTCAAGCGCTTCCCTGGTTCCGGTTGACGCCCCGGACGGGACAGCTGCCCGGCCCTGGGCACCGCATGCGAGAACCACATCCACCTCCACTGTGGGATTTCCCCGGGAATCCAGTATTTCCCTTGCTTTGACCTCAATAATTTCCGTCATGTTTCCCCCTGTTTTTTATTTTAAAATGGATGAATCAAATTCAATCATTATGCATTGCCAGGTTGTATCTGCCATCACCGCTATATTTACTCTCTATAAAAAATTATGTCAAGAATTGCAAAAATTATGGAACAGCCATCCGCTATTTGTCTGGTTGCTGGCCCAGAAATCTGGAAAAACCTTTGCAGAAAAAAACGGTTCATCAGGCTGCGCATATCATCGTGAGAGGATGAAGGTTTTATTGTCGATTGTTGCATACACGACAAAAAAAGTTCGACTGTTATTTTATTGACAAAATAACAGCTGAACTCTATATCTGTATAAACCCCATGATGCACTGTATCACAAAAAAGGATAAAACGTAAAAGAAAGGCTGCCATGGCATTAACAAAAACAGAAATCAGGAAAAAGAAAATCCTGGATACAGCAACAAAAGTCTTTTCTCAGAGAGGCTTTCAGGAAGCCACCATATTGGAAATTTCCAAAAAAGCAAAGGTGTCAGAAGCCTCAATCTATGAATATTTTTCCACTAAAGAAGGCCTGCTGTTTTCCATTCCTGCCCAATACAGCCAGGATCTCTTTGAAACCATGGAATTTCATCTCAGGCTCATCCGGGGGTCAGGAAATAAACTTCGGGCCATTGTTTATCTGCTCATGGATTCCTACCAGGCCAATCCTGAATTTGCTGCCGTGCTCATGCTGTTTCTCAAACACAATAAAAAATTTCTCGACACATCAGGGCATCACGTTATCAAGGAAGGCATCAAGCAGATTACCCAGGTCATTGAAGAAGGTATTGCATCCAATGAATTCAAAAGCAATTTAAATCCATATCTGATACGGGCCATGGTGTTAGGGACCATTGAACACCTTGTCACCAATTGGGTAATGACTGGAACTCCCGAGTCTCTGATTCAATTTGTCGATCCTTTGATCGACACCCTGCTGGCCGGCATTGAAAACGGCCCTGCCTCAGGATCAGCGGTCAACACGTAAACTTACTTTGTGATTTCCAATTGAAGCACTTATCATAGTGTCTGATAAATATTCATGGTCTGAGCGGCCCCAATAAACCATGAAAGCCCTCAGCCATAAGCTGTCAGTAATCAGCAGAGAAAAATTTGTCATCGCTTACTGATAACTGAGTACTGACTGCTGATGGCTTTCATATAAATATCTGCGGTTCTTTCCGTGCCTGAAAATTTCTGCTGACCCAGTTCACCAGTTTATTGATACCTGGATCATCAATCACCCTTGCATTGGCCTGACACGTCTTAACACAGGCATTGCATAGAATACAGGCGGTTTTATCGGTTTTCACAGTATCTTCCACCGTGATGGCCCCTACAGGACAGACGGTCTGACATTCACCACACAAGGTACATTTTTCCTCTATGGTGGATGCGCCTTTATCTTTTATTTTACTTGTTTCATGTTCTATATAGGGCCTGTTTCCAGGCGGGGTAATCAATGCAGCATCATCAATACAATCCATATGACTGATTTTTGAATATATTTTCGCACCAAAGGCTTTTGCCGTTTTCATATCTTTATCATCCGGTCGTCCCAAGGCAAGGGGTCTGTCTTTACTGGCAAAAGAATGCTCCCCGACAAAGGCGCCGCCGGCCACAGGTAAAAATCCCAGTTCCCTGGCAAGATCATTCAATTCCAGAAGCGCATCTTCAAAATCCCGGTTTCCGTACAGCACCACAATCACAGCCGGGGTATTTACCGCTTGAAACTGCCTCAACCGGGAAGCAGCTGTACTGGACACCCGCCCTTCATAGACCGGGACCCCTAAAACCATCAATGTATTCTGAATGTTTCGATGGGTTTGAATATTAAGATCCGGCAGTGTTAAATCAATCTCCTCAATATTACCGGCACCATATCCCTGTGCAATGCCATTGAGAATTTTTTTGGTGGTACCTGTAGGTGAGAAAAAAGCAAGTGTCAGCGTCTCAAATTCCATAAATGTTTTCCTTATTCATTTTATCTCTATTCAATAACAACAAGAAGCTGCCTGACGGCAACACTGTCCCCTGTTTTGACGGCCACTGTTTTAACAACTCCATTGCAGGGTGAAATAATGGGATTTTCCATTTTCATGGCTTCAAGAAACATAAGTTCCTGATCTTCTACAACCCTGTCCCCCTGGCGAACATTTATCTCACAAATGGTCCCTGGCATGGGACTTAATATCTCTTCCACTGTGTTTCTCCTTTTTTTGCTCAATATGCTGGGGTGTTTCAAACCAAACAATCACAATATAATGTGTGTGTTGTTATAAATTGCGGTGTAGGGATAATCAACCGATGACTTTGGTCGTGCTTAAACCTAACACCGCATTCCCCTTTTTTTGATACCCAGGTTTATCTTTTCATGGTCAAAGACCGTTTCGACCCAGTCACACAGCAATGGCCGGGTTTCCCTTGGGTCGATTATATCCTCAATGCCGAAATGCTCAGCTGCCCTGAAGGGCTGGGCAAACCCTCTGTAATAGGCCTGGAGCTTGTCATGAAGGGCCATGGGATCTTCGGCAGCTTCAATCTCAGCTCTGTGAGCCGCATATACGCCCCCTTCTATGGGAATATTGCCCCAATAGGCGGACGGCCAGGCATACCGCCAGTTTAATTTTGCCGGATCAGACTGGGCACCCCCTGACACCCCGAAACACTTTCTCACATAAATGGAAGCCCAGGGGACACTGGCCTGGATAACTGAAAAACTGGCCCTTACCCCTTTTCGAATGGTTCCGTAGTTTTCCGATTCCACACCGATATAGAACCCGGGCTGATCTATAAAATTCACCACAGGCAGATGAAAGGTATCGCACATATCCACAAAGCGCTGATATTTTTCCGCTACATCCCAGGCAAAGGAGCCGGCCTTAAACCGGGTGTCATTGGCCAGAACCCCGACCGGATACCCGTTAAGCCTTGCCAGACAGGTAATCTGGGAACGGCCCTGGTATTTACCGATCTCGAATACAGAGCCTTTATCAAACACAGCTGTCAGTATCTGTCTCATATCATAGGTTTTTCTTCCGTCCTTTGGCACAGCAGAGATAAGCGCCTCTTCCCTGCGCTCAGGATCATCCATGTCCGCATATTTTTGTTCGGGCATTTCCCATACACTGGAAGGCAGGTAATCCAGAAAACGCTTTGCCTGTTCAAAGGCATCTTCTTCGCTTTCTGCTTCATTATCAATCACCCCGCTGATGCGGGTGTGTATTTTGTACCCCCCAAGTTCTTCCTTGCTGACCTTCTGACCCTGGGCAAACTGCACCAGGGGAGGTCCCCCAACAAAAACCTGGCTTTTTTCCCTGACCATGATTGAAAAATGGGATTCAACGGCAAGCAGCGCGCCAATTCCGGAAACTGGTCCCAATGCCAGGGAAACAATGGGAACTTCTGACATTAAATCGGCAAGCATGCCCATGGCCACGTCATTGACAACGGGAAGCTCCATATACCCTATGTCGGCCACCTCACGAATTGTACCGCCTGCACCGTCGAGAAGTCTGACAAGGGGCAGTCTCAACTCATGGGCCATTTTACCATTATATGCCAGTTTTGCCTTGTACAGCCTGCCGACAGAGGCCCCGCGTATGGTAAAATCATCCCCCTGAACAATGACCCTTCTCCCGTTGATTTTTCCCCTGCCCATAACAATCGGGCAGGGAACGATATTTTCAAGGTCCTGGTTGTTGTTTGTATATTGTGCAGCACCAGCCATTACTCCGGTTTCTTTAAAGCTGTCCTGATCCAGCAGCTTGTCTATCCGTTCTCTGACCGTCATTTTCCCCTGGCCGTGCTGCCGGCTTATCCCTTTTTCACCGCCAAGTTCACAGGCGATTGTCTTTCTTTTCTGAATTTCCGCCACTTCTTTTTTCCACATAGCGTCCTCTCTTTTAAAACCCATAGGTTTTGCTGATGATTTCACCCATAACCTCACTGGCCCCGGCCCCGATGGAAATAAGACGGGAATCCCTGAAACGCCTTGAAATCAGCATCTCATTCATAAATCCCATTCCGCCGAACATCTGAAGGCAGCCTGAGGTAACTTCATTGAGAAGCTCACCGCTGAGCAGTTTGCCCATGGAAATTTCCCGGGTAGCGTCTTGACCTGCCATTTTCATGCGTACGATATGATATGTCAACTGCTGAATACTTTCTGTCCTGGCCAGCCACTTGGCCAGGCGATGCCGCAGCACCTGTTTTTTGATAAGTGGCTCTCCAAAAACCTTACGCCCCCTTAAATAGTCAATGGTGTCCTTTATGGTTTCCTGGGCCATGATATAGGAAAGCGGCAGCACAGCAAACCGCTCGTGCTGGAACTGCTGCATCTGATGAATAAAGCCCTCCCCTTCTTCCCCAATCAGGTTTTCAACTGGAATTTTAACATTGTCAAAATAAAGTTCTGCAGTATCAGAGCTTCTCATCCCAAGCTTATCCAGTTTTTTGGATACGGAAAATCCTTCAAGATCAGTCGGTACCACAAAAAGGCTGAAGCTGTGGTACCCGGGCGCATCCGAGGTTCTGGCAAGCAAAGTAAGAAAATCAGCCTGCAGACCATTGGTGATATAGGTTTTGGATCCGTTCAGGATATAGTGATCCCCTTTTTTTACAGCCGTGGATTTCAGGGCTGCCACATCAGATCCGGCATCGGGTTCGGTTACAGCAATGGCTGCCACCATATCCCCTTTTAATGCGGGCTTGAGATACTTCTGCTTGATATGTTCCGAACCGAACTGGGCCAGAGCCGGTGTGGCCATATTGGACTGAACAGAAATGGCCATGGGAATACCGCCGCAATGAATTCTTGCGCATTCTTCAAGCACAATGGTTTCATACCAGTAATCCAGCCCTTCTCCCCCATATTCTTCTTCAAAACGAATGCCGATGAATCCCAGTTCACCCATTTTTTTAAAAATATCGTGCAACGGGGTAAATCCCTCTTCTTCCCACTGATCCACATTGGGATTAATCTCTTTGTTTACAAAATCCCGGACAGCCTTTCGAACCAGTTCATGTTCCCTGTTAAAATAGATATCATCTCCCATGACATACCCTTTATATGAAAGCCATCAGCCGTCAGCCCTCAGTACTCAGCTAACAGCTTTCATTCTTTGTTATGCCTGTCAAGGCATGGACGTTATATAAATATTTTAAAACGCTGTTACTCGATCATCAATTTGTTTGAATAGCACCGCCCTTCCATAAAACCTGATAATCAAGTATAAAAAAATTGATCATCGCGTGTTACAATGAGGTGTCTGATTATGCCTTTTCTTCCAATACAGACAACGGCACCGGAATTATTTTGGCCCTCAGATACTCTCCCAGGGTTTTGGCCTGGGGATCACTGCGCATGGATGCAGCCACGCCATGGCCCAGAAGTCCTTTGATATAAAAATTCACAGCCCTTAAATTGGGCAGGTCATATCTTGTAATTTCAAAGGGCTCAAGGTCTGGAAGCAGGGTTTTAAGACAATCGCAGGTCAGATAGTGAGACAGAAAGGCATGGGCCTGATCTGTTCCGGCCCATACGCCAAGATTGGCATTTCCGCCTTTGTCTCCAGACCGCGCTGCAAACAGTCGTCCCAGAGGGATTTCCCTGGTTTCACCTTGGTCAGGGAAAGGCTTCATGGATGAACCGGAAACATCCCTGGATAGTTCTGGGGATCGTTCCGGGGTTCGTTCTGGCGCCTGCACAGAGGTGTCTTTTTGATCAAGGGCCTGGGGAACCTCAAACACCTACCCGTGGACATGGACTTTGTAATTGATTTTTTCAGACCGGATCAGGGCCGGCCAGTGGCGGATGGCCGGACTGCCTGGAGACGGGGGCCCGGTAAGGGTGAATCCGGGAATACTGGCCAGGGCCATCTCAACCAGCTTTGTGGAAAACAGCCTGCCGGCTTTTTTTTCGTCCGGATCCATTATGGTAATGCGCAGACGGGCAAAGGCCAGATCATTGTGATCTGGATTTTCCCTGTCTGAACGGATGAGCTGTACACATGTCTCTCTAAATTGATCCTTTCCCCCGAGGCTGTCAAACAGGGTTTCTTCTATAAGTTCTGCTTTTTTTTCTATATCAAGGCCGGTCAGCAAAACCGTCATGGTATTTCTGTGTCCCCAGAGGGTATTGATGCAGACCTTGGTGGTATCCGGCGGGGGGGTCCCCCGGGTGCCGGAGACAAGAACCCGGTCCCGGCCCTTTTCTTCCAGATGCAGGGTATCAAAATGAACGGTCACATCCGGGGTTTTATAGGCAGGGGACTGAATTTCGTAAAGGAGCTGGGCACTCACCGTTCCTGTGGAAACCCGGCCCCCGGTGCCTTCATGCTTGGTAATGATAAATGAGCCGTCTGAATTCACCTCTGCAATGGGAAACCCCATATTCTTAAAAGACCCGATTTCCTCCATAAATGAATAATTGCCCCCAGTGGCCTGGGTCCCGCACTCAATGATATGGCCGGCTGCATATGCCCCGGCCAGGCAGTCCCAGTCATGTCGATGCCATTTAAAATACCAGGCACAGGGACCTGACACCAGGGCGGCATCTGCAATTCGACCGCCCACTACAATATCCGCCCCCTTATCCAGGGCGCAGGCAATGCCCCAGCCGCCAAGGTATGCATTTGCCGTGATGGGCCTGCCCTGGGACTGGGCCAGAATTTCCCCTGAATCCAGATGAACAAAAGCCTCCCCCTGTGCCTGTAATTCTGGCAAACCCGGCAGCAGATCGTCTCCTTCAACAGCAGCCACCCTGGGATGAAGCCCCAGCTCTTCAGCAAGCTTTTCCAGGGCCCTGGCCAGCCCCAGGGGATTGAGTCCGCCGGCATTGGCCACCACCTTGATCCCTTTGTCCAGGCAGGGTCCCATAACCGCTTCCATCTGTTTTAAAAAAGGAACGGCATATCCCTTGTCCGGGGCCTTTGCCTTCATGCGGAACAGCAGAGCCATGGTCAGCTCAGCCAGATAATCTCCGGTAAGCACATCAATGGGACCGCCTTCCACCATTTCCCGGGCCGCAGCCAGCCGGTCTCCCAGAAAACCACTGCAATTGGCAATAATCAATGGTCCTTGTGAATCACTCATATCTCCTTCCTTAACTTTACTAACGGCCATGCCTTGATCAGGCACAATAAAGCATGAAGCTGTTAGCTGTTAGCTTTAAGCTGTTAGGTTTTAGCTGAGTACTGATGGCTGACGGCTGAAGACTTTCATATAATGCATAATCAGCTGCTCCATGCGGATCTCTGCAAAAGACCTACTCTCCTGTAAATACGGGTGTCCGTTTTTCCATAAATGCGTTGATGCCTTCAAGAGCATCCTTTGTCACGGAAATATCTTCAAGACCTCTGGCCAGACGGGTAAGCGCCGGTACCAGGGGCATCCCTTCGCAGGCATTAAAGGCTTCCTTGCCCAGGCGCATCCCAATAGGGCTTTTGGCAGCCAGGGCATCCAGAATTTTCCGGGTTTCACCATCAAATATCTGTCCGGGATATACCCGGGTGACCATGCCCATTTCCAGGGCCTTTGCTGCTGTGATCTTTTCACCCAGAAGAATCATTTCCATGGCTTTTTTCCTCAGCACGTTTCTGAATATCAACGCCCCGATCATCATGGGAAACAGCCCCACATTGACTTCAGGGGTACCGAATCTGACGTCTTCCCGGGCCACAACAATATCACAGGCCAGCATAAAACCCGTGCCCCCGGCCTGGCAGTGACCATTGATTTTTGCCAGGGTGGGTTTTGGAAACTGGGAAATCCTTGCCAGAAGCCCTGCATAGGCATTGAATATTTTTTGTTTTTCTTCTTTACCGGCCTGCATGGCACTCCCCAGGTCAGCACCGGAACAAAAAATCCTGTCCCCTTCAGCCGTCAGGCAGACCATCCTTACCTGATCATCGGATTCTGCCTTGTCCATGTATTCCAGGAAAAGATCAACCGCTTCTGCACTGATTGTATTCCCCCTTGCAGGACGGTTAATGGAAATCCATGCCACATGATTGATTTTTTTGTAATTCAGGTCACTCATGGTGTTTCCCCTTCTGTGATTTTTTCAATATCTGCCAGAATATCCCCCGGCATGACCTTGTCCCCTGCCGTCACACCAATACGGGTAATCCTTCCGCTGTAAGGCGCTTTAAGGGATGTTTCCATTTTCATGGCCGACACCACAACCACCGTATCCCCTTTCTTTACCCGGTCTCCTTTGCTGACAGGTACCTGGATAACAACGGCGGGCATGGGCGGGGTAACAATATCCAGAGCGTTACCAGGTCCGGGTTTTCCGGGCCTGAAGTTTCCTTCCTGTTCCCGGGCATCCCTGTCAAAAACAAAATAAAACCGGCCGTTCACGATAATGGTCTTGCCCTCAGGGGTCCTTTCCACCCAGGCATTGATCTGCCTTCCATTGATACGCATATGGATTTTACGCTCTGACATCCGGTGAAATTCCAAATCAACCGGTTTTTCGCAGACCATACCCCGGGCCTGTGACCTGGATGATGAATCAAGCTCCACGGTTTTTTTTTCTCCATTGATGTCCAAATGGTATTTCATTATGTTCTCCTCAGATGGGGTTTTGGCTTGGTCATAACATCAACCACCCTGGGGTTGCTATAATTTCCAATGGCCCAGGGTATGAAATGGACTGTGATCCAATGCGTGTGCTTCACCGGAGCTGGGATCTGAAATGGCGCTTGCTGGGCATAAATCATCGGCTATAAAGGCCAGGCAGGCCAGATCTCCATCGTTTTTCAAAGGGCTCCAGTCGGAAAAGTGCGCATCAATAAAATTGGTAAACACCTCGCCTTTTCTAAAGGAATCACAATTGACAACATCGATCAAAAAATCCACAGGAATCCGCACTCCGGTCACCACATAGGAGCCCAGGGCCTTTATCATTTTTGCAATGGCCTGATCCCGGGTCTCGGCATGCACAATAAGCTTGGACAAAATGGGATCGTATTCCATGGGAACCACCGCCCCGGTATATACGCCTGAATCATTTCTGATGCCAGGTCCCGACGGGGCTTCGTACCAGGTTATTCTGCCGGGACTGGGAAGAAAACCGTTTTCAGGATCTTCAGCATACACCCGGCATTCAATGGCATGCCCCCGGCCGCTGATATCCGCCTGGGAAAGGGACAAAGGACAGCCTTTGGCAATAAGAATCTGATGCCGGACCAGATCCAGTCCTGTGACCCATTCTGTAACAGGGTGCTCAACCTGAAGCCGCGTATTCATTTCCAGAAAATAATACCGCCCCTGTTCATCCAGAAGAAACTCCACTGTACCGGCATTGGCGTATCCAGCCGCTTTTGCCGCATCACAGGCTGTTTTTCCCATGCGCGCCCGCAACTCTGGACTCAGGGCCAGGGAAGGGGTTTCTTCAATTATTTTCTGATGCCGGCGCTGTATGGAGCATTCCCGTTCCAGAAGGTGAATGGTATTCCCCTGGTGATCCGCCAGAATCTGAAACTCAATGTGTCTGGCCCGGGTGAAAAATTTCTCCAGGTAAACACGGCCGTCCCCAAAGGCATTGACCGCTTCCCGGGACGCGGCATCCAGTGCATCTTTCATCTCATCAGGGGCGTTCACAATACGTATCCCTTTTCCGCCCCCTCCGGAACTGGCCTTTATCATTACGGGATATCCTGTTTCACCGGCTTTTTCCATCATGTCATTAACCGTGTATTCTTTTCCGGCAAATCCGGGAACAACGGGCACACCCGCAGACATCATGATCTGACGGGCGGTAAGCTTATCTCCCATTTCCCTGATTACCTGGGCTGGCGGTCCAATAAATACAATCCCTGCCCGGGTGCACTTTTCTGCAAACCCTGGATTTTCAGACAAAAAGCCATATCCGGGATGAATGGCCTGTGATCCGGTTTCCAGAGCCGCATCAATTATCCGGTCCATGTTCAGATAGCTATCTGACGGATCTGACCCGCCGATACATACGGCGTCATCGGCTTCAAGGCGGTGAAGGGCGGTTGTATCGGCTTCTGAATAAACCGCTGCGGTTTGAATGCCCATGTCCCTGCAGGTCTGAATGATTCTGACGGCTATTTCACCCCGGTTTGCAATGAGTATTTTTTTAAACATAATCTTTCCCTCTCAGCCCTACATTCTAAAAACGCCATAGCCATACAGATCATCGCGCAGGGGTGCATTCAGCGATGCTGAAATTCCCAGTCCCAGCACATCTCTGGTTTTGGCAGGATCAATGATCCCGTCATCCCAGATCTGGGCAGTGGAATAGTATGCATTGCCTTCCTTGAATGCATTGCTTACCACAGGTTCCCTGACCGCTGCCTTTTCTTCTTCTGTCATCTCCGGCTGACCCATGCGTTTGCGCTGGTCATTGGTAATGGTGATCAAGACCTCAGCTGCCTGGATTCCCACCATCACCCCAATCTGTGCATTGGGCCACATCCACAGCAGTCGCGGTGAATAGGCCCGGCC
>JAWOEJ010000133.1:0-4861 GCA_046482845.1 Desulfobacteraceae bacterium
TCCTGGCAGAGTCTTTCCAAAACTCTGTCAGACAAAAGGATGTTTTGCCGCCGGTGACCATTACCAGTTGACAACTCCCATGAAAAAATGGTCTTATAATCAGTATAAAATGATCATATAACCAATGGTCATATAATAAATAATGGATAAAAAACCAAAGGGGAATTCTATGATTCTTGTGATTGGAGAGATATTGTTTGATGTGTTTCCTGATTATAAAAGAATAGGCGGTGCCCCCTTCAATTTTGCCTTTCATTTGAAAAAGCTGGGATGTTCTGTCCGGTTTGTTTCAAAGGTGGGGAACGACATTTACGGCAGAGAGATTCATAAGTTTCTGGCCCGGCACGATTTTGATTTAAACGATATCCAGGTGGACAACCAGGCCGGCACGGGTGAGGTCAGGGTTTTTTTTGAAAAAGACGGACGTCACCGCTTTGAAATACTTGAAAATAAGGCCTATGATCTTATTTCCTATTCTCCCCGGCTTAAAAAACAGGTGGAAGGGAAACTGGATGCTGTATATTTTGGCACCCTTGTTCAACGGACAAAGCCAGGCGCCGCACTGATCGCCAGGGTTATGGCGGAAAAAAGAAAGCAGGCAAAAGCGTTCTGCGATCTTAATCTCAGACCGGACTGCTATACCAGGGAAACTGTCCATGCCTCCCTGCAGTATGCGGACATACTGAAACTCAGCCGGGAAGAATTGGTTACCGTGGTTTTTGGCAGTCCCCATGCCGGGGCTGAAGATGTGATAAGCACCCTGATGGAGAAGCACCGGCTTGAAACCGTTATCCTCACCAAAGGGGCCGGCGGCAGTGAATGGATGGATAAAAAGGGTCATTATAAAATCAAGCCGTCTGGTGACATCCCGGTAAAGGATACAGTGGGTGCAGGGGATGCTTTTGCCGCCATGACAGCGGCCTGTCTGATGAAGAATATTGGGCCGGAAAAAGCAATGGCGCTTTCGCAGTCCTTTGCTTCTGATATCTGTACCATAAAGGGGGCGATTCCTGATGATGGTGATTTTTATGATAAATATATAGATCAGTTGGAGGGCAGGTGATGGCCGGAAAATTTTATATACAGATGTTCAGTGTTCATGGTCTGGTCCGCGGCCATGAGCTGGAACTGGGATTTGATGCGGATACCGGCGGCCAGGTGAAATATGTGGTTGAAATGGGAAAAGCCCTTTCTGCCCATCCCCTTATAGAAAGGGTGGATCTTTTAACCCGTATGATTTCAGATAAAAAGGTCTCCAGTGACTACAAAGTCCCTGTGGAAAAGGTGTCTGATAAATTCCGCATTGTCAGAATCCAGTGCGGCGGAAAAAAATATATCCGAAAAGAACTTCTCTGGCCCTTTCTTGATGAATTTGTGGACAAGACCATTAAATTTATCAAACAGAACAAGGCCATACCCCATATTTTCCACGGCCATTATCCCGACGGGGGCTATGTGGCCGGGGAGCTTGCCAGTATTTTCGGGGTTCCTTTTGTTTATACCGGCCATTCCCTGGGACGGTCCAAAAAGGAACGGCTGTTAAATGACGGGTATACCATGGATCAGCTCAACAAACAGATTCACCTGGACCATCGTATTAACAAGGAGGAAACCATACTGAAAAATGCGGATCTGGTTGTGGCAAGCACCCGTCAGGAGGTTGAGTCCCAGTACGGCATGTACCGAAACGGCGGCATTACCCGTTTCAAGGTGATTCCTCCGGGGATTGATGTGAAACGGTTCGAACCCTATTACCACGATACCCTGCCCCAGGCCCGGCCCAGTGAAGAGTCCCTTTATGCCAGGGCATCTGTTTTAAAAGAGCTGAACCGTTTTTTTCAGCATCCGGACAGACCTCTGATTCTGGCATTATGTCGCCCGGATAAACGAAAAAACATCCAGGGGCTTATCAAAGCATACGGAGAAGACTGGGAATTAAGGTCCATGGCCAATCTGGCAATCTTTGCCGGTATCAGAAAGGATATATCAGAAAAAGAGGATTCAGAAAGAGATGTGCTGACCCGCATGCTCCTGCTCATGGACAAGTACAATTTATACGGGAAGATGGCCATTCCCAAAAAACATGATTTTGAGCTGGAGGTCCCGGAACTTTACCGTATCGCCGCCCAGAGCAGAGGGGTGTTTGTAAATGCCGCCCTGACTGAGCCCTTTGGCATTACCCTGCTGGAAGCCTCAACAACGGGACTACCCATTGTGGCCACCAATGATGGCGGCCCCATTGATATTATTAAAAACTGCAAAAGCGGTGTTCTGGTGGATCCTGTAGATACAAAATCCATTGCCAGAGCGATTAAACAGATTATCGGCCGGGAAGAGCAGTGGAACAGCTTTTCCAGAAACGGCATCTTAAATACCCGGAAACGCTATACCTGGGAAAGCCATGCAGATACCTATGCAGAGGAAATCAAAAGCCTCCATGACAGGCATAAATCATCGGTTATGTCTGTGGCCTCGCCTAAAACCCCCATGGGAAGAAGGCTGGCCAGCTTTAAACAGATGATTGTTACAGATATAGACAATACCCTTATCGGCGGCAGCAGAACAGATTTGAAAAAACTCATGGGAATGATCAAAAAAAGGCAGAACATCATCGGGTTTGCCGTTGCCACGGGCAGAACCCTGCCTTCAGCCCTTGAGGTGTTAAAGGAAAATCAGGTGATTCCCCCTGATGTGATCATTTCGTCTGTGGGCAGCGAAATTCACTACTCTCCGGATTTTCAGATTGATAAGGGATGGCAGACCCATATCTCAAAAAACTGGAACAGGAAAAAAATTGTTTCCATCCTTGACAAAATTGATTTTTTAACCCTTCAGGGAAAAGAAGTACAAAGGGAATATAAAATAAGCTACAACATGGACCCGGGCAAGGACAGGCTGTCTGAAATTCACAATATTCTGGAGAAAAACAGATGCCACTATAATCTGATTTATTCCCATCAGCAGTATCTGGATATTCTTCCCTACCGGGCATCAAAGGGCAAAGCCCTGCGTTATTTAAGCTATAAATGGGAAATTCCCCTTAAAAAATTCATGGTGTTCGGGGATTCAGGCAATGACAAAGAAATGCTGAAAGGAGAGCCCTCCGCTGTTGTTGTGGGGAATTACAGCCCGGAGCTGGAACATATGAAATCAGCCAGAAAGGTTTATTTTGCCGGTAAATCCCATGCCGGCGGCATGATGGAAGGCATCAGCCACTTTGGTTTCATGGACGACAATCCAAAAAAGGGAAATAAAGATGACAATTAAAAATAAGGTGTATCTGATAACCTATCCAGACAGTCTTGGAAAAAATCTGCCGGAGCTGCACTATGTTCTTCGCAAATATCTGGGAAACGCCATCCGGGGGGTTCATCTGCTTCCCTTTTATCCGTCCTCCTCGGACCGGGGGTTTGCCCCTTTGACCTATGATGAAGTGGACCCGGCCTTTGGCACCTGGGAGGATGTGGAAAAAATAGGCCAGGATTTTGATCTGATGATAGATTTCATGGTGAATCATATTTCCAGGCAGTCTGTTTTTTTTAAGGACTATGTGGAAAAGGGTCAGGATAGTGAATATGCAGATATGTTTCTCAGTTTCAATAAATTGAAACCTGACGGCTGGGTGGATCAGAAAGATCTTGAAAAAGTCTATACCCGGAAACCCAGACCGCCGTATATGGTTCTGGAGCGGGCCGACGGGTCTCTTGAAAAAATATGGTCCACCTTTGACTATGAACAGATCGATCTTGACTATACGGCAGGGAAAACAAGGGAAGTCATGCGGCGTTTCCTTATCCGCCTGGCCAGAAGCCGGCCCAAGATCATCCGCCTTGATGCCATCGGGTATACCACGGTAGAGATTGGCACAAATTGTTTTTTCCTGGAACCTCATATATGGAAAATGCTGGAATGGTGTGAAGATTTTGCCGGCGCCTTTGACACCGCCATTCTTCCCGAGGTTCACGAGCATTATTCCTATCAGTTGAAATTGTCGGAAAAAGGGTATTGGTCCTATGATTTTTCTCTGCCCCTGCTGGTGCTCCATGCTTTATACAACCATACCAATAAATATTTGAAAAACTGGTTTTCCATCTGCCCGAGAAAACAGATGACCACCCTGGACACCCACGACGGCATCGGTGTTGTGGATGTGGCAGACCTGCTTCCCGAGGAAGAGGTGGACAAGACCCTGGAGGACCTTTACAAACAGGGTTCCAATATCAAAAAATCCTATTCCGGATCAGAATACCAGAATCTGGATATATATCAGGTGAACTGCACGTATTATTCCGCTCTGGGTTGCAATGATGATGCCTATATTGCCGCAAGAACCATTCAGTTCTTTGCCCCGGGGATTCCCCAGGTGTATTATGTGGGCCTTCTGGCTGGAGAAAATGATATCGAGTTTGTGGAAAAGACCCGGCAGGGAAGAAATATCAACCGCCACAATTATACCTTAAAGGAAATCCGCAGGGAGATACAGCGCCCTGTTGTTCAAAGGCTTTTGAAACTCATGGAGTTCAGAAACAGTTATCCTGCATTCCAGGGCGAATTCAGGATTCTGGATTCAGACCCCGGGCATATGCACCTGGAATGGCAGCATAAAAAACATAAAGCCACTGCCCGGGTGGACCTGACAACCTGCAGTTCCCATATTACGTATACAGATCCTGTGGCTGTTCGTACGGTGGAGTTCAATGTATAACTCGGTTATCAAGTTTTTTGAATACCGCCGCCCCCAGCGGTTGCCTGTCAGGAACATTGAGAACCAAAGGAGATCAGACTTTTTCCCTGCCAGGCGTTAAGAAAATCAAGCTGTTTGAGGACCAGTGGCCGCAGTTCTTGATTTTTAGCCTGGCAG
>JAWOEJ010000197.1:0-5463 GCA_046482845.1 Desulfobacteraceae bacterium
CATGTGGTTCTGGTCCAGCTGTGCCGGAAAGGTCTGCTGCAAAGACAGAAACAGGTGGCTTCCTTTGTGTATCTGTCCACAGATTTTTACAAAGCAGCTGCCCAGGCGGAAGCACTTCAAAAGCAGCATATTCCTCCTTTATCAGCGGAACTGTCAGTGCTGGTGCTTGCGGCATTTATTCAGAGACCTGATGCGGATTTCAAACAGCTGGCCAAAATGGTTTTTCAAAAAACCGGTACACGGATCAGCAGAGAACAGGTACAAATACTTTTTGAAACACATGGGTTAAAAAAAAAGACCTGAATTCCGGTACCAGAGCCTTGTCTGCACCCAATCAAATTTTTTAATTTGGGGACACTTTACCTAATTCACTTAGTTTTTCAGAATAAAGAAAATGCAAAAAAAAAAATCAAATATTCTCTTTGTTCGTATCACTGAAATTAGTAAAGTGTCCCCGAATTTACAAGCATATCCGGTGTATAAAAAATGATTCCAACCCGCCGGATATGTTTCAGCAAGGCCTGATTTTCAATGCAGTGCAACAGGGAAAGGTCTATTTTATAAGGCAGCAGCAGGTCGTCAAGTTCCGATTCTATGCGGTATAATTGTGAGGTCGTTACCTGTTTCCCTTTAATGGCAAGATCGATATCTGATCCGGGCTGATAATTTCCTTTTGCCCTTGAGCCGTAAATATATACCTGTTCAATCTCAGGGCTATGTGCAAACACCTGGTATATTCTCTTAATTGTTTCAGGAGACAGTCCGGTTGATTCGATATTATTCTCCGCCATCACTCAACCCTGTCATGGCCTTCTCAAAAGCAACAAACAACGCATGATATGTGTTGCTGACTTTTTGAATAATATCGTTAACGGTTGCTTCGTCATAGGTATGGACCGCTCTGTTCCGGACCTTGATCATCTCCATCCAGTTTTCTCCATCCTGAATAAGCTGATTCTGGAATGCTTCCCTTGTGGCATCTCTTGATCCCATGATTTGCGTATTGCCCTGGTAAACAAAAAAATCTTTCATCACTTTCCAGGCCAGTTCATGGGTAAATTCAAATGCTTTGACAAAACCCTGCTGCTCAATATTTGACAACGGCCTAAGCCTGTGCAGTTCTACCGCCTGGGTTAATTGTGCCAATGCCTTCTGGTAATTGCTGAAACGCTGTTTCCAGCGGATGTCGTTTTCTTCCATTCCCCTCACCCAAAGCTGTATAAAAATTAACTCAGACCAAGACCTTGCATATCAACCTGATAAGCTGCAATTTCTTTATCTGTTTGAAAATTTGTCCTCTTGGATGACGCACGAGATCGGAAATGATGGTAGCCATTTTTTTCTCATTTTCTCAATCTCTTGTTTTATAACAGGTTCCATGGCTTATATGGTATCCTCATTTAAAATGAGCAAATCAAAGGGCAGGCCTTTATGGGTTATAATCTGTCTGTAGAAAAGTTCATGAGCTGCTGATAACGACCGTCCTGATCCTTTGATGATGCGCTCAGCTTCTGTTTTAATTTACGGAGTTATCCGTGTATGCGTCATTGCAGTCTTGGCCATGATGTAACCGCCTAAGTGTACACCAAAACGATACACAGTATACCTCTGTTTGTCAATCGGTCATTGTCGTTTCTTTAGGGGGATTGCACCAAAAATTACCGAACTGAAGTTCGAATCCTGCCCGGTCATTCAAAAAATTTGATTGTTCACTGACAGTTCGCGGCGCCATGCAAAACAAAAAAAACAGGTCATTCTATAGGGTCACACCCGATTATCACGTTTTTGGTATAGCGCTGCCCCCAACGGTTGCCCTGTCAGGAACGAGACCGTCGGAGGCTCTTATTCGGCTCTTTAGAAAAAAATTGATAATCGAGTGTAATTTCAGCTACTTTTAAAACAGAGTCCTCAAATCTCCCTGAACAACCATATATTCTCGAAGAGGAATTAAACAACATCAATCAGGGATTAGACTTGGTTTTAAGTAATTGTCCCCATATTTCAAGTGTCCCCGTATTTCTGTATTTCCATAAATTTTGGAAATAGGTATTGTGTCCCCGAATTTTAAAATAGGTATTGTGTCCCCGTATTTCCGTATTTCAAAGTGTCCCCATATTTCATCCGGCCAGGCGTTTTATTTCTTCGATATTTTCCCTGCAGGCAGCCAGGCCCCGCTGCATGAGAATCTGCCCTTTGTGGAAATCATCCCAGGCAAACCCCTGGACATCGGGATACAGTACAATGTCTGCCTTTTCTGCAAAATCGCCCACGGCCCGGCCGTGGACAATACTGATGGTCCGGGAAATGACCTGGGTAATGAAAGGCGCTTTTTTTACGTTGTTTCCTGCTTTGTCCGGGTGTTCCACGCATACGGCAATAATTCTGTCCGCACCCTTCTGCTCCAGAATATTCACAGGAACCGGATTTAAAAGACCGCCGTCCACCATCCACCTGTTATTGTGCAGGTAGGGTTTGAATATGGCCGGGATGGAAAGGCTGGCCCTTACCGCACTGCTGACATCCCCGGCATGGATCAGCACCTCTTCACCCTTTAAAATGTCCACCCCGATGATATAGGCGGGAATCTTCAAATCCATGAAATCGGCGTTATTCACAGCAGTAGCAACAAGTCCCAGGGCTTTTCTGCCCTGGAGCAGCCCGTGAAAGGGAACGGTGTAGTCAAAAATCTTTCTTCTGGCAGATGTTCTGGTGGGAAACAGATCAATAGTGTATTGCTTCAGGATATCCACAGATGCCCGTGCCGCATAAATCGCACCGACCAGCGCGCCCATGCTGGTTCCGGCGATCATATCGATATGGATGCCCTCTTCTTCCAGGACCTTGAGCACCCCGATATGGGCCCATCCCCTGGCCGCCCCGGCACCCAGGGCAAGGCCGACTCTCACACCGGCAATCTCCCTGGCTACCGCCCTGGCGCCCTTGACAGGAAAAACCTTTTCCTTGTCTATCCGCTCCTTAAAAGCCGCTTCTGATCTGTCCACCCAGATACCCGGGATTTCAGACAGATTCAGCCTTTCCCTGAGCTCCTGCCTGGGCAGTCCTTTTTTTTCACCGCAGAGATGACTGACCCCTACCCTTACCCTGTCAAGTCCCGGGCCTGCGGTTTTTTCTATTTCTGCAAGCTTTTTCCGAACCTTTGGCAGCGCTGATTCTGTATTGTTTATTAAAACAAGGTTCCTGTCGCAGAGCCGCACCATCTGCCGCTCCAGATCGTTCATCCCATGGGAAAGACTGAAAAAAATCAAATCAAAGCTGTCCCGGAATCCCTCCATGAGGTGGGGAAGGGATTGGCTGAGAAATTTTGAAAACCCTTTGCGGACCTGAAGCACGGCAAAGCCTGATTCATGGCGCAGCCAGTGGAAATCTTCCGGCCTGTAAAGATTTGGGGGCAGAAGCCTGAACAACCCCACGTCGGGACAGGCAATGGGCAAGAGGCCAGTGTCCTGAAGTATGGTACGGCGTTCGTGGTGGGGCTCCACAATCAGCACTTTTTTTTTGGATTCCGTAGCTATATGATAGGACAATGTATAGAGGAAATGGGCCAGCCCAAGCTCCGGATCTGTGGCTGATACCGCATAAAACACAGGTTTTCGGATTTTTTCTCGGGTCTGATCCTTGACTGTGGTCATGCGCCGGGCATAATACCGGCTGAGATAAAGCCCGATGCTCTTATTTCTCAGCAGAAGCTTCTGGAAATCATCCCTGGAAAGCGAGTAAAATGTCGCATCCAGCGACACCTTAACCGTTGCATTTCTCGGGGTTTCCGAAAGAATAGCCATTTCCCCGAAAAACTGACCGCGGCCCAGTTCCGTCAAAAACAGCGATTCATCCTCCTTTTCTGCATACACCCCCACCAGCCCGGAGCGAATGATATACATGGTCTCTCCAGGTTCGCCCTGGCGGCAGATCACCGTTCCCTTTTCCATGGACCCGGGATGAAAAAGCTCAGCCACCTCTTTGATCTGGGACTGCGGAATCGACGAAAACAGCGGCACCTTTGAAAGAAAATACTGAAGATCCTCCATAAAATTCGGGGACACTTTACCTATTTCTCCTTAAATTCTTAAATTCGGGGACACTTTACCTATTTAATTTGGGGACACTTTACCTATTCTTGTCTGCTTAGTTTTCAGACGCTTTATTTGTGTCTTTCTTTTGTTTTTGCTTTTTTCTTCCTGCTTTACGGGGTTTTAAGGTGCGGTTCAGCATTAGCTCCAATTTTTCAATAAACTGATCTGAGCCAAGCGGTCTGCCGCTTTTTTCATGACTTCTGAATTTTTCCATATCAGAGGCAGCGCTTTTTACTGAAAGGAAATCATCCCAGTTTTTATCCACCAGTTTGAGCAGGGGTGCTGTTTTCATCAGGCAATCTTTTCTGCCGTATATATGAGAAAATGCGCTGCTCCACGGCCAGCTTTCCGGCTTTTTTACCAGTCCTGCCCTGACAGGATTCAATTCAATATATCTTGCACAGGCAATAAGGTATCTCTCGTCCATAATAAAAGAAGAAAATCGTCCCTGCCATAGAAAACCTGTCCAGCCCTCCCTGAGATTTATCATACGGGTGTATCTTCTGTGAGCCTCCCCTATGGCGCGCCCTAATCCATCTTTTGTTTCCGGGACAGCGATCAGGTGAACATGATTCGGCATCAGGCAATAGGCCCATATTTCAACTTGACATTTATCACACCACTCTGCCATCAGGCCGATATAAAGCCGATAATCGTCGTCAGAAAAAAATGTCTGCTGCCGCCTGTTGCCGCGCTGAACCACATGATGAGGACTTCCGGGGGCAACAGCTCTTGCCATGCGTCCCATTATTTGTTTCCTGTATATCCCTTGATATAATATAATATCTTTTTATATGAAAGCCTTCAGCTATCAGCTATCAGCCTTCAGCATTAAGTTATCAGCCTTCAGTACTCAGCTATCTGCTTCCACTACTCAGTTATCAGTTTCCAGTACTCAGTTATCAGTTTCCAGTACTCAGTTATCAGTTTCCAGTACTCAGCTATCAGCTTTCAGTACTCAGTTATCAGCCTTCAGTACTCAGTTATCAGCTTTCAGTACTTAGTGTCTGAACGAAAACCCCGTGTTTGGGCGAAAACGTGTCCAGCTGCGTTGCTGCAAAAGTTTGAAATCCTCATGTACCTGAGTACACTCCGGTTTCAAACTTTTTTGCGCCTTGCAGCTGGACACGTTTTCGCCCAAACACGGGGTTTTCGTTCAGACACTATCTACCGAAGAACGGCTTGTTCTCATTCTTTTTGCCAAAGCTGATTTTGAGATATGCTGTAACTCCATTTCTTGCTTAATTTGATAAGCAAGTACACGCTTTAGAGCAGTTGCTTCAGCTTCAGCCATTAAACCCTCTTCCTGAAGAAAACTATCAAAACTGCTTCCGACATGCTTACCTTCCATTTTAATCCTCCTTAGGATTCC
>JAWOEJ010000201.1:0-5313 GCA_046482845.1 Desulfobacteraceae bacterium
AGATCAAGGCCTGTGCGGTCGGAATCTTTCAGGGAGATATCCAGTATGATAAAATCAGGGGGATCATTGGCTATGGCGTTCAGCGTTTCCTGTCTGTCCCCTGCTTCGCCGCATACTTCAAAATCCTTTTCCCTGGCCACCAGCTGCGCAATTCCCTGTCGCATGGCCGGATGATCGTCCACTAAAAATACCCGGGTCTTTTTATTCATTTTTCACCCTTACCTCAACTTCTGTTCCGCCATTTTCCACGTCTTTAACCGTCAGGCCGGCATTGATCGACTGGGCCCGGGACGACATCACCAGCAGCCCCAAACCGCCCGGGGTTTTATGATGTCTGCTGCCAATGCCGATACCGTTATCACGCACCACCAACAGCTTCCTGCCCTTTTTCTCACGCCAGATCAGCTCTATCTTTGTGGCCTCTGAATGCTGGAGAGCATTATTAATGGCCTCTTGAGCGATGCGGTACAGCTGATGGGCCTGGGAGTGATTTTGGGGAGACAGATCATCCTGCACGGAAAGCAAAACCTGTGTTTCCCTTTGAAATGTGATTTTTTCAGCAAGGTCCTGGAGCGCTTCGCTGAACCCTCTTGTCCCTAAATCAGCAGGGAACATGCCCTGCATAATCCCGTAAGCTCTGCGTACGGCCAGATTAATGCCTTCTGAAAGATCGGATGCCAGGTTTTTCAGCTCTTTATCCTTGTCAACGATTCCATCCTCAAGGAGCGCAGCCTGTATTTCCAGTCCTTTCAAGTCCTGGCAAAGGCCGTCGTGGAGCTCCCGGGCCAGTTTTTCCTGTTCTTTCCGGGAAGTGTTCAGCAAAAGATTCTTCAGACGACGGTGCTCCGTCACATCCCGTCCAGTGCAGAGGACTCCCAGCGACTGGCCGCCAGCGTTACAAACAGGTGTCTTGATCACCTGCAGCCACCGCTTGCCCATCTGACCCGACACTTGCCATTCCTGATCCTCCCGAACGCCGGTTTGCACCACAGAGGCATCACCAGCCATATATTGTCGAGCCTCTTCTTTTGGAAACAAGTCGTAATCACTTCGGCCAGTGATGTCATGGTCGTCCTTGCCGATAAACAAGCGGAAGGCTGGGTTGACGCGTTGATAAACAGAATTGTTGTCTTTGAGCACCAGGATGTCAGGCGAGGCGTTGAAAATCGCTTCGAGTTTTGCGTGTTCGGCAGCCAGGTCCGAAGCCATCTGTCTTTGTTCGGTGATGTCTCTGACAATTGCCAGCACCTCACCATTACCGCAGGGAACCATGCGTGTTTCCCCTTCTTTGATGACACCCTGCATTTCCATTGAATAGTGATAAACCTGCATTTTACCGCTTTCCAGTGTGGCCATGACTTTTTTCTCAGTCAAACCGGCAATATCCGGCGGCAGGATATCCCATACTGTTTTTCCAATAATCTCATCGGCCGGAGCCAAAAGCATATCAGGTACGCTGGTTTGAACATCTGTGAATTTTAATTCAGCGTTAATCCGGAAAAGCAAATCAGGCAGGGCTCTAACAATGTTCCGGTACTTTTCCTCGCTTTTGCGCAGCCCCTGGGCAAGGGTTTCCATCGGCCGTTCCAGGCTCTCCACAATCAGGGCCCTATAAATCAGCATAAAAGAAATCACCTTAAACAGGTGACCGATCATGTTGGCCGTCCCAAAAGGCGATGCATACAGGGTAAAACAAAATTCGGACACGATGGTCACCAGCATGGCCCCGGACAAAAACAGGGCAACAGGCTGGCCGATCAAATTCTTTTTTCGACAGGTTAACACCACAGAAACAGCAAGCAGGCCCATGACAGTGTATTCACTTGCAATTTTAAACGGGGTCAGGCCGGTTTCGGGGGTGAAACATTCAGGAAAAAAATCCCACACAAAAATACTGCCAAGCATGATAAAGGCTGCGGCGGCCAGAGCACGCACTCCCCACCGGCACAACCCGCCTCGATTGAAACACATGGGGAAAAGAATCAGCGCGGCTGTTTCGATAAATCTGGCCGAAATCCACAGCTGGGTGGCCAAATCCGTGCCCGCTTCTGGAAACACGCCCATACCTTCATATGCCAGGGTATGCAGCAAATCCAAAACGCCGACGATCATGTAGCCGATTCCCAGCATCACAAATGCCGGGGGAGTTTTAAGACGTCTGGCATTCCAGACAAGGAAAAAGACACTCCATGCCACCGCAACCGCGCCCAGTTCAACCAGGGAGTGAAACAAAAGGTAGTTGTGCCGGCCTGTGACAAGCAAACTGATAATCGCACTGATAATTGCAAAGCATCCCAGCCACAGGAGCTGGCCGCGGCTGGCACCCTGATTTTGTTCTTGGGGTGTTACAATGTTTTCATTGACTTTCATCATATTTCCTGGCAATTGAGTGTAACCCTCAAATATCCTTATCCCCCTTTTTAAATCTCATTTGATTCGTATTCAGGAAACATGATTACGGCAGGACAGCTGTTTTCTGCGTATCTGACATCATTGACTATTGA
This sequence comes from Desulfobacteraceae bacterium, assembly GCA_046482845.1. GTDB lineage: Bacteria > Desulfobacterota > Desulfobacteria > Desulfobacterales > Desulfobacteraceae > DATFJZ01. Next base: position 2,505 of record JAWOEJ010000201.1, read on the forward strand.
AGATATTTTATGGATGCAACCACAAGTCCACCTACGGTGATAGTAAGACCAAAAGACCACCGCATAAAACTCTCAAACCGTTTGTTTATCTGATCAAAGCGTTTGTCCACCTGATCAAGACGTTTGTCCACTTGATCAAGACGTTTGTTCATCTGTTCAAAGCCCAGCTTCATCAACTCCCTCTGGTTCTTTAACTCTTCCTCCACCCGAACCATACGTTCACGAAGTTCAATTTCATATACCTGGGGAGGCTGCGCCAAACTCTGCTCTCCCAGCCACTGTCCCATATGCTGACGCACATATTTACCAATGGCTTCAAAATCTTCCTGGGCTAAAGGCATTACAGATCTCCTTACCTGGTTATTCTGCTTTAAACACTCAATAATCTATATCCTGTCAGCAGCATAAAAATTTAACAGATTTATTATTTAATGGTAATTTTTCAGCCAGGGAAAGTCAAGAATTGATTTAAACCACTTTGAATTTTCACGGTCCATGCACAGCTCATGAATTTTCAAGCAGACGTTTCATCTCCTCTTTCAAAAATTTGATGCGCTCCTGAAGATCCTTTAATGGGTTGGGGGATTCAGACGGTGCAGCCTGAAATAATTGCGTCTGTTTTCGGCCCTGACTCTGCATGGCTGCTGAGGGGTTACTGCTGCCCGCCGGGGAATGGTCCGGTCCGGTCCCCTGTATCTTTCTTTCGGCAAGATCCATTTGATGGACTGTCCCTGCCTCCCCGGTTTCAAACAGAACCACCCCGGTACTTTTCAACCGGCCTTTCAGGGTATTGTCCATTGCGGTAAGATCCATCAGGGTAGCTGCATTTCCCAGCCCGATTGCGCCGATACCGGTCTCCCTCAGTGTGATCAGCCTGTCTCTGTGGTTTTCATCTTTTGTCCATACAGCCAACTGGGAAAACACATCGTCATTTTCATCGATCCATCCATTCTGGTCTTTGTCAAACACCCGCAACTCTTCAAATCCATTGCCGGTTTGGGGACCGAACAGCTCGGTACCATCATTGATGACCCCGTCACCGTTTTTATCAAACGCCAGAAACCCGGCACCTGCCGATGCAAAACTCACATTCTCCTTTTGGCCATCTCCATTAAGATCAAAGGCAAACACCGCATCAGTGAGTTCAGGCATACGTCCGTCAAGGCTGATGACCAGAGGATCTGTCAGATCCGCCCGTTCCTGCCATTGCTGAACCAGGGTTTCTTCCTCGGTTCTCGACAGAAAAGTCCGGTCCAGAGACAGGTCCAGGGTAAAATCAATGGAGCGGCCATCCATGGTGGTAACAGATCCCTGGGCCGAAAAATCCGCCATTTCAGATTCAAAATGAATATTGGTCCGTTTCAGGGAAATCTCCCGGACAGATGAAACCGTTGAAAAAGAAGACAGAGAAGATCGACCAGCAGGATCGGCTGCAGCTTCCTGAGGCACATTCAACCCGTCAGGCACCAGGTCCTGACCAGCAGTCATTTTTTTCATCACCGCCTTTTTATCGATTATACCCCCTACCAGTTTTTCCACCACCGCTGTCTGTTCATGCAAAACGGTGGCACCGTCCTGGTGGGATGTAACCATTGATGAGCCTGTTATTCTGGCGCCATAACCAGATTGAAAGGCAGCCCTGTGTTCCCGGGAAATACTGACCCGGTCAACGATCACCCGGGGGGCTTCCGGATTGATTCTCTGTGTTCCATACCGCTGCCGGACAATCCTTTGTTTCTCAGTGCTTTCAAAGGTCAAATTTAGTTGATTTGCATGGTTTTCAGAGCTGAATATGATGTCTCCACCTGTAATCTTCATTACCTCTGTCCCTCCAGTTTAAAATTAGAACCATAATGAAACAGATATCGGTTTTTTTAGAGAACAACTTTAATCAGTATCCCTTTAAGGGCCGATTAAGAGCCCCCAGCGGTATTCAAAAAACTTGATGATCGAGTAATATGATTTGAAAAGTACCCGGGACTTTACAGCGAATGTATAAATTCTACAACATGCAGGATGCGCCGACTGTTGTCACGATGAAACAGAAGGTGTTCGAAATCCTTTTGTTTTCGGCGCAGATCAACCGCTTGCAGCGATTCTTCCACAGCCGCTTTTAATTCGGCAAGGTTGTGGATATCACAGCGGCTGACAAGAAATGGATAATCCGGCTCCGTCCTTGACAGCAGGAACATGTGCTTTTGAAAGACGGCATTCTCAGCCATCGAGGCTGGATAGTATTGTTTGATCTGATCGATTGAGATCATATGTGATACACCTTTTCAAGTAACTGCATGCGCTTTTCCAGACGTGTGCAGTGAAACCGTTTTCCCATTGACAGCCAGGCCCGCCGGTCCAGATTTTCACGCAGGATATCCGGATCTAGCCGGAGTTCGAGAAGCTCAGACGCTGTATTATAAAAAGGATAAAGATACAGCAGATCCAGCAGGGCCTTTTCTCTGGTCGCATATGGGACTGACCGGCCGTCTGCAATGGGTCGGCGGAAATAGCCGAACATAAAATCACTCTTGACGCTTTTGTAGGAATACTCCCCAAAGTCGTTTGTAAAAAAGGCGGTTTTCAGTGATGTAACGCTGGTTATCTGGACCACGGATTCGGGAATCAACCCATAAAATGCGAGTGCCGAGTGCAGGCTGATGTAGGAGGGATTGTAGATTTTGACGGCAATATATTCGGCAAAATCCGGCTTTTCCCGGTATTCGGGAAAGGCATACCATCCCCGCCGCAGATGCACGAGATACCTCAATTCTCAGGCCGTCACGTGTATAGGCTTTTTTATAAATAGGTCTGG
>JAWOEJ010000272.1:0-13643 GCA_046482845.1 Desulfobacteraceae bacterium
GATATGATCGACAAAGCATATTGTCTGACCCTGTGGAAGAGCAAAACCTGAATATGACTGTTCATTCCAGAGGCTTTACCCTCATCGAAGTACTGGTGTCCATGGTGCTGGTGTCCATGGTGACAATGATTATTGCCATGGCCCTGAGGATTTCCCTGAATGCATGGGAAAGAGGGGAAGATGAGGGTGAAAAGGCCCAGATATATACAGCACTTCCCTCCCTGCTGGAAAAACAGATGCAGGCGGCAGCAGACACCATGTCATTTGAGGGGGGCTCGCAGTCTGATCTTCCCTTTTACAGTGAAAAAAATGTTTTTTCTTTTTTTACCCTGTTTTCCCCAATGGGAACGCCGTGGCAGGGTCTGGTAAAAATTACATATAAATATGATGATATTGACCAGGTGCTGGAAATTTACGAAAACCGGATCAATGTACAGGAGGACATAACGGGGATAAAGGCGGATGACCGGCCTGTGTCTGAAATTACAAATGTCAGCCGTTTTTCCGTGAGGTTTTTAACTGAAACAGAACTCAAGGAAAGCTTTAAGCGCAGGGCATTTTATTTTTCTGATGCTTCTTTTCAGGAAAATTGGGAAGAGAGAAACAAAGATCTTCCCGCCTATATTGAGCTGGATTTTGCAATTGCTGACAATAAGGAGGCCCTGGTTCGAAAATGGCTGATAAAAGTCGGGGGCAGAATTTGAAATCAGTTTTCAGCATCCCGGTTGGTTCACGTCAGGGCAGTGTGCTGGTCATGGTTCTCTGGATTCTGATGATTATCAGTTTCCTGACCAGTGAATATGTTGCCCATAACAGAAACAAGGCCGGTCTTGCCGTGAATGCCATGGATGGGTTAAGGAAAAAAGCAGCTGCCGAATCAGTTCTGGCGCTTATTGAAGCAGATCAGTTTGCATTTCTGCAGCAGAAGAAAAATACTTATGAATCTGATTTTTTTGATACAGAAGACAAGGAAAACCTCATGGGAAACATGGGCTGGACCGGTTTTAATATTGGCGGTGTCCGGCTTTTTGTTAAAATGGAAAAAGAATCCGGGAGAATAAATATTAATAATGGTGATGAAAATACAGTCCGCACAACTATTCAAACCCTGTACGGTGAAGACTATGAATCTGATGCAGATGAATTGACAGATGCCCTGCTTGACTGGATTGATCCGGATGATCTGGTCCGGCTTCATGGCGCTGAAACATCATACTATAATGAGAATGAACCCTTTTACGACCCGGGCAACGGGCCGTTTAAGACCATGGCGGAAATTTTTCTGGTCAAGGGGATGAGGCCCTCTTTTTTCTGGGGACATCCCGAAGCTTCCCTGTATGAATCATCGGAGGAGGTCATGAACACCCGGTTTATGGAAGATGACAGGGAAAACAAGTCTCAGGACAGAAAAGGCTTTGCGCTCATATCTGAGACGGCGGAAAAGGCAGATTCCTTTCACAACCGCTTTACAATATATGCAGAAAACGATAAAAGGGTATCTGTTCTGTTTCCAGAAAATAACAGCAGGTATGATTATCACGTGTTTTTTATCGAACAGGAAAAAGATGCACTACGACTTGCAGAGCATTTGAGTCGGGTGATTTTACCCGTGCAAAACAAGGATTTAGATTGAAAAAAAACATTCTGGGCATATACATTGACAGGGATAGTTTTCACTATGCAGCTGCTGTAAAAGGGATTTCCGGGTACAGGCTTAAACGTCCCGGACTGGGGTACAGGGCCTGCGGCACGGACAAGGGAAATGGCTATGCCCTGCTTAAGAAGTTTTTAAAGGAAGTGCTTCCGGACAGGTCAAGGTCAGTATACCTTGCCCTGCCAAGGTCCCAGATTTTTGCACGGGAAATCCAGCTTCCGGCCATGCCCCTTGAAGATGCCCTTATGTCCGTTCAAAACAGTCTTGCCATTTATGCCCATCTGGCGCCTGAAACCATATATTATGATATTTATGTGTCGCATCATGATAAAGACGGCATTCACATGCTGCTGTTTTACGCGGCAAAAAATGAGATTGAAAAAATCAACAAAATTTTTTCAGATACCGGTCATATTGCTTCCCTCAAGGGGATTCTGCCTGTAAGCTATGGCATTTTTGCTCTGGCGGACAAAGGCAGTGCATCCCCTTATACCGGGGTATGCCTTCATCAGGAAGATGTGGCTGAGTTTTTTGTGTTTTCAAAAAACGGTCTTTTGTTTACCATGACCGCTCCTTTGTACGAAGATGAAAAAGCGCTTTTAAAAAAGGGCGTGGTTAAAAGATTTCCCGGAATTGAAAAAGATTTTTTTGATTTTAATGCCAGTGGCGGCCGGGACCTGTCCAGGAATTGCCCAAAGCATTTTAAATTTCTGCCTGATCTTCAGGAAAATCTGGCATCAGCGGCCATTGCGCCGGCGTTGACTAAGGTCCAGCCGGTTTCCGTTGATGAACAGCCCGTTCGAATCAAAATGATTCACCCTGTGCGGTATATGGTCCCTTTTATCTGTATTCTGGTTCTCGGGCTTTATATCCTGACCGGGAATATTGAAAAAAAAGCAGACCAGGCCGAGTCAGAATTCCTGGAGTTAAAAAATACGGTTACTCAGCTGGAGAACCAACTGGCGCCTTTGCAGAAAAAGATTGATACCCTGAAAAAGGCAGCCAGTTTTAAGCAGGATGTTAAAAAGATCATTCAATCAAAGCCCAGGCTGTACTCAGTGGTCAATGAAATTGCCCTGCTGGTGCCCGAGGGAACATGGTTTGCCGGGTTCAGTTACCATGACGGTAAAATTCTTCTGCGGGGCAGGGGAAGTGATGCCCTTGGCACAGTTGAGCTGCTGCGCTCGTCTGATATGTTTGTCAATGTCGGTCTTAAAGGATCTGTGAACCGGTCCTCAACAGGAGATGAAAGATTTTCAATCTCCCTGGAGTTGAAACAGGATTAAGGGATGGTGCGGACGTGATCAGTAAAAGAAACAGGCAGTGGATTGCAGGCGGTATGATTACACTGCTTCTTGTTCTTGTGTGGTGGGTGAACTTTTATTCTCCGGCCAAAGCAAGAATAAGATATGCTCAGGAAAAGGGTGATATTTACCTTGGCAAAAAGCAGCTGCTTGAAAAAAAAATCGAAAAGCTTGTGGATAAGCAGGCGGAAAACATGATTCATAAAGGTGAAATGCAGGATTTTGCAGACCTTTTGATCAGCGGCAACAATATTGAAGAGGTGAATGCGGTTGTACAGCAGCAGATACAGAATTTTTTCAAGGATAAGGATATTCTGATTAAAACCTATCAGGTGCTGAATGCAGGCAAATGGATGGACTATGACATGGGAAGGCTTCAGTTTTCCATTGTAGCGTCCCATAAAGGGCTGGCAGATCTCTTAAAGTATTTTGAAGACATGAAGCAGCTGGTCAGGATTGATAAGATCAATGTTCATTACAGAAAGAGCAGAGATTATTCTCTCCATGTCAATTTCAGTCTGGAAACGCTGTTTGTCAATGAATAGTAAACAGCAGGGGTGATTGTTTTTGGGTACCAAAGAAAAGTTCCATGGCCTGTTAGATGCTCTGCTGTTGATAATTTGAGGCTAAAAAACAGTCCTGGCCCCAGCGGCCACAACAAATCATGAAAGCTTTTAGCTGAGTACTGATAGCTGACGGCTGACGGCTTTCATATGAAGCAATGACCAAGGAAAAAAAATGATGGCGTTAAGGCTAAAAGAACTGGATGATATCAATAAAGGAAAACATATTCTTAAATTCCTCTGTTTCCTTTTCATGCTGGTATTTTTTTCCGGGTGCGCGGCAAATTCACCCGGCAGCCAGAAAACAAAAAAAGCCATGCCTGGTAAGGGTGCGCAAAATCAGCTTCAAAATAAAAAAAACACGCCTGACAATACAGAAAATATATCCATAATCAAAGGGATTAAATCAGAAGAAAATCAAGAGATAGAAGAAAAACAGGCTGCTCTGAAGAAAAAGACAGCCCCGGGCAAAACAGACAAAAATCCCTTTGCCGCTGTTTTAAAAGATACCAGGGAAAAGTCAGAGGCCCGGCACAAGCTGGACAGCCCGTTGGTTTCTGACAAAAATTTTCCGGAATCAGTACATGCTGAACAAAAAACGGATTCTGATCAAAGCATTGAAGTGGAACTTGCCTTTGACAATGCAGATCTGTTTGAGGTGCTGGATGCCACCCTTTATGAGCTGTTCAAGGTAAATTATATCATTGACCCCCATGTCAGGGCCAGGGTGTCCTTTCATTTTTCCGGTGAATACACGGAAATAGAATTTGTCAATCTTCTCAACAGCGTGATGCAGCTGAACAATCTGTCCATACTCCATGGGCCGGGGAATATGTACCGGGTGGTCAGAAAAACGGAAAACGATTCCCTGACAACAGCGCCGGTGACAAAAGAGGACCTGCCAAATCCCGTGGGAGACATTTCCCGGTTTATCAAGCTGAGATATATTGACTGCACCACAGCGGCAAGAAATATAAAATCCTTTGCCTCCAAAGGGGTTCAGATTGTTATGGATCAGATCAACAATGCCGTTATTGTAACCGATACCAGAGAGAACATAAGAAAAATTGTCAGTCTGTTATCCATGATGGATGTCCCTTATTTTAAAGATGTATCCTGGCGGATATTTCCGGTAAATGAGGTTGAGGCCAGTGATATTGCCAGCGACATATTGAGGATTGTAAAATCTACCGGTCTTTACAACCGTTCCGGCGCGCTAAAGGGGGGCTATCAGATTCTTCCCCTGAAAAGCATGAATGCGATTCTGGTGGTGACACGATGGCCTGCCATTATTGATCTGACAGAAACCTGGATTGCGGCCATGGACCAGGGGGATGATTCAGGGGCCGGTGTGTTTGTGTATTTTGTGGAAAACGGTACCGCATCCGAGCTGTCTGATATTTTAAAACAGCTTTACGGGGGAGAGAAAACCGCTTCTACCCGAAAAAAGCAGATTGTGGATACAGCCAAAGGGGACCAGGGAGAGTCCCCTGAACCATCGGTCAGCGGTGAACTTTCCGGTGATATTGAAATTATTCCGGATGAGACCAATAATGCCATTGTGTTCAAGGCCACGGCCAGGGATTATAAAATTATTAAAAAGGTGTTAAAAGACCTGGACGTGATTCCCCGCCAGGTGCTCATCAATGTGGTGATTGCGGAAATTACCCTGGACAAGAAAAACGAGTACGGGGTGCAGTGGCTGCTGAACAATAAATTCGGGAAGTACAGCGGTCAGGGGGGGCTGGATATCAAAGATTCCAACCGGGTGATTGACCAGGTGCTTGGCAAGACAAACGGGTTTTCATACGGGGTGTTTAATTCATCAGATGTGTTAAAGGGCCTTATTACAGCCCTGGGGTCTGATTCAGACATCAATATTCTTTCCTCTCCCAATATCATGGCGGTTGACAATAAGGAGGCCAGAATTGAGGTGGGTGAGGATATTCCCACCATAACCGGCTCTGTTACGTCCTCAGACGGCGGCGTGACCAATACCGTGCAGTACAAAAAAACAGGAATTATCCTGACGGTAACCCCCCGGATTAATTCCAACGGCCTTGTAAAGATGGAGTTGAGCCAGGAGGTCAGTGAACGGGGAACCTTTGATCCTTCGGCCAGCAATTATTCCATATTGACACGGGTTGCTGAAACCGCCCTTGTGGTCAATGACGGTCAGACCATTCTCATGGCAGGACTGATGCGGGGCAAGGATTCCACCAGCAGTTCAGGGGTCCCGCTGTTAAGGGATATCCCTTTGCTGGGCTTTCTGTTCAACGGCACTTCAAGGGAGTCAACCAAAACAGAGCTGATGTTTCTCTTAACGCCCCATGTGGTAAACACCCGGGAAAAGGCCGATCAGGTCACAGAGGAATTTTCAAACAAGATTGAAAATATCAAAGACTTAATTGAAAACAACACATTGTAAAAAATTATGCCTGGCCGGGCTGCTCCTCACAGGCCTTCTGCTGTGCACGGGAAACGCCCATGCCTTTGAAAAGCCTGTGGCTGTACTGATTTCAAAGGAAATCCGGCCGTTTCTGGAAATGGTCCAGGGCTTTGAGCAGGCCCTTGATATGCCAGTGGTGCGTATTTATCTGGACCAGGACAACAATCTGTTCAGCCATGATCCCAATTACAGGGGACAGTCCCTTGATAAATACGCCTGTGTGGTTGCAGTGGGCCCTGAAGCCCTGTCCTGCCTTGTTGCCCGTCCATGCACCACCACCATCCTCTATGCCATGGTGCTCAATCCCCGGAAAATTGTAAACCAGAGTGACTCCATATGCGGAGTATCCCTTAACCTGTTTTCCGGGGAAGCAGTGACAGGCATATCCAAAGTATTTCCTGAGGTAAAGAAAATCGGTGTGTTTTTCAATCCTGACAATAATATAGTCTGGTTTAATACAGCCATGGTCCTTGGTAAGTTCAGCGGGATTGACATTGTTCCCCTTCATGTCAGAACATATTCAGATATCAGTTCTTTTTTCAAGAAAAAATCGATTGACGTGGATGCCCTGCTGTTTATTCCCGACAAAACCGTGAGTTCCCCGGTTTTAATAAAGTATATGATCAAGCAGGCCGTTGCCCGGAAGATTCCTGTGATCGGATACAACCGGTTTTTTCATAAATCCGGCGCAGCCCTGAGCTTTGTCCTGGATTACCAGGGCATCGGCCGGCAAACCGCAGAAAATGTAAAAGCCGTGATGAACAATCAAAAATGCAGGTTTACAAGACCTGCCCATGGTATGGTTTTAAATAAAAAGGTGGTTGATCTTCTCGGAATAAAGCTTGGCAAAAATTTTTCTGACCGTCTGGAGGTGAATTAGCAGTGAAATTTGATTCCATTCAGACGAGATTGACGGGCATTGCCATTTTATTTATTATTGGTACCTCTATAACCATGGGCGGGGTGGGGCTGAGTTTGACCATGAAATTTTTAAAACAGCGGTTTCACCAGAATTTTATTGTGCTGTCCGAATACCTGGCACGGAATGCAGAACTCGGGGTACTGCTTCAAGACACATACATGCTTGAAAGTCTGGCCGGCAATATGCTGGATCAGGAGGATGTGGTCAAGGTGTCCATTACCGATCCTGAGGGCAGGGTCCTGGCCGGACTTGAGAAAAAAAAGGAGGCTGGATCCATTGTGAAAATCAAGACACCGGTGTTTCAGATTCAGCCGGACAGTGAGGAAATGTCTTTGTACAAAAATTTTAAAGCAGACGAACTCCTGGGCTATGTTGAACTCTCCTATACAGATTCCGGCCTCCAGGGGCTGACCCGGCAGATGACCATTTTTTTTATTGTTATTTCCCTGGTCTTGTCCCTGTTTCCTGTGACCTGGTACTGGCTGGTGTCAAAATCTATTACTGCGCCTTTAAATGATCTGCTTGAGGTGTCAAGACGGGTATCCCGCGGAGATCTGGATGTGCGGGCACGGGGAGGCAATCTCAATGAAACCAGAACCCTTGCCCTGGCCTTTAATGAGATGCTGGAATCGGTTAAGACCCATCAGAAAAAATCGGAAAAGGCCCACAGGGAAATGGCAAGACAGAGCAGCCTGGCTGAAATTGGAAAATTTTCCACCATGGTGGCCCATGAGCTTAAAAATCCCATTGCCATTATAAAGGGCAGTCTGGATATTTTTAAAAAAGACGATCTGGATGATGAGACCCGGCTGACCATGGGGGTTTATCTGGATGAGGAGGTGCAGCGGCTGAACCGGCTGGTTGAAGAATTCCTGCTCTTTGCAAAACCCAAAAAAATCAATTTTTCAAAGGTATCCATGAAAGATTTTTTTTCAGACTTGATTGAAAAATACCGGTTTACAAGTAATGATAAAAATTTAAAGCTGTTTTTTGACAGTGAAGAGGCCTGGGTGGACTGTGATGTAAATCTCATGGAAAGGGCGGTGTCCAATATCATGAAAAACGCTGTTGAACATTCCGATCCTTCCGGAGCAGTCATTGATATTCAGGGCAGGCTTACAGCCGATGAATACATTGTGCAGATCAGAGACAACGGAAACGGCATAGATGATCAGCATCTTCAGGAGATATTCACCCCTTTTTTTACAACCAGGGCCAAGGGGACCGGTCTGGGTCTTGCCATTGTAAAGGATATCCTCCAGCTTCACAATGGGTCGGTAACAGCATTTAACAGAAAATCAGGCGGTGCCTGTTTTGAGATAAGAATGAGGGTTTGAAATGGCAAAAATTCTGGTGGTAGACGATGAAGAACGCATTAGACAGATCCTGAAAATCATGCTCAAGTCCCAGGGCCATGACATTGACGAGGCCTTTGACGGTGTTGATGCCTATGAAAAACTGGAACAGGATTTTTTTGATCTGGTTATTTCTGATATCCGCATGGACCGGCTGGATGGAAAGGGGCTGCTTGAGAAAATCAAGGAAAATGATATGGGATGTCCTGTGGTCTTTATCACAGCCTATGCCTCCACAGAGTCTGTGGTGGATGCCCTGAGGCTGGGGGCGTCGGATTATCTGGTAAAACCCTTTGAAGAGGAAAATGTCAAACTTTCCGTGGAGCGTGCCCTGGGCATGGGACGGGTGTTAACGGAAAACCGCCGGTTAAGACAGTCTTTGAAAAATCAATCGGAAAGAAAGGCGGTTTTTGCCTCCGCAGCCATGAAGGCGGTAGAGGACATGACCTTAAAGGTGGCGGGCAGCGATACAACCGTTCTGATCACCGGGGAATCCGGCACCGGCAAGGAAGTGGTGGCCAATCTGGTTCACCATGCAAGCTGTCGGGCATCAGGACGGTTTGTGGCGGTAAACTGCGCTGCAATTTCAGAGAATCTTGTGGAATCTGAATTGTTTGGACATGAAAAAGGCTCCTTTACCGGTGCAAACCAGAAAAAAGAAGGAAAATTTGAATATGCGGACGGCGGTACCCTGTTCCTCGATGAAGTGGGAGACCTTCCCTTTAATGCCCAGGCAAAGCTGCTGCGGGCCATTCAGGAAAAAACCATACAGCGGGTGGGCGGAAACAGGGAGATCCCCGTGGACACCCGGCTGGTGTGCGCAACCAACCAGGATCTGGAACGTATGGCCATGGAAAAGAAGTTCCGCCAGGATCTCTATTACCGGCTGGCGGTGTTTCCTGTGAATGTGCCCCCGTTAAGGGAAAGAAAAGAGGATATCATTCCCCTGGCCCATCATTTTATTACCAAATTTACCCATAGGGAAAAGATAAAGGGAGAGGTGCTGACCCGGGCGGCAGGTAAAAAATTGTCCCAGTACTCCTGGCCGGGCAATGTTAGAGAGCTTGCCAATGTCATTGAAAGGATTCTTATCCTAAAGTCAGGTGCCTTTCCCATTACATCGAATGATCTCAAATTTATCAGTGTCTCTTCAGGGGATTATGATTACAATGAAAATCTGTTTAAAATTCCCCCCACAGGGATTGATTACGATGAAATCCAGAAAAATATTGTTCAGCAGTCCCTTGACATGACAGCAGGGAATCAAAGCAGTGCAGCAAGGCTTCTGGGGCTTTCCAGGGCACGATTCAGAACCCTGAGCAAACTGCTGGAGGAATGATGAAGAATGATATTTAAACAGGCAGATATGGTAACAATCCTGCTGATCGTTGCCAGCGTTCTAATCGGGCCGGGTTTCATGCCGGGTGCGGCAGATGCCGTTGAATCGGATGATACCATGCTGATGTTTGTGGGAGAGGAGCTGGGTGTTGTCACGGCCGCGTCCCGGTTTCCGGAATCTCCGTCTTCCGCGCCTGCCGTTGTCAGGGTGGTGAACCATAAGGATATAGAAGCCTCGGGCTTTGAAACCCTTGCTGAAGTGCTTGCTTCAGAACCGGGATTTTTTATGGCCGACCAGGGCATGGGAACCGTACCCTATCTCAGGGGAATTGCCAACGGCATTCTTGTCCTCTATGACGGGGTGCCTGTGCCCACCGGCGGCACAAGGACCTATGCCTCCCTTGATTATGAGATCTGCCTGGATAATGTCAAACGGGTGGAGATCATACGGGGGCCCGGTTCTGTACTGTGGGGCGCGGATGCCTTTGCCGGTATTGTCAACATTGTGCCCTTTACCGGAAAAGAGGCAGACGGGGTGAGGGCAGAAGTGACAACGGGCAGTGATTCATTGAAAAAGGGATTTGCCAGCCTTGGCACAGGCGGCAGAAACTGGGATCTCTACCTGTCCCTGTCCGGGGTGGAAAACAGGTACCACAATGATAAGTATTTTCAGGTCACCCGGGGGGAGGAAAGCGATCAGTGGGATATTACCTCTTTGACCATTGATGATGCCTCCTACTATGAAGTCAATGCCAATGCCCATATCAACGAGTATATTACCCTGTCCGGACGGTACTCTGATTTTAAAAAACCCGTCACCCTCATGGACCACAATGGTCTGATATGGGCCAGTGAGAAAAAAACGCCTGTCAATTTTTTAAAGGTCAATATAAACAAAGTAGTGGGAAAGTCCCACTGGAATTTTACCACCTATTATCAGGATATCACCTATGAACAGGAGGATGCCGGTGTTTCCGTAAAAGAGGACACTTCGGTATATTACTGCGAACTTCTCTGGGATCACAGGTTTTTTCAGAAGGGACTGCTCACCGGCGGGGTGTCCTACCGGAAAAACCGGGTAGATGCAAAAATGCTTGAGGGCGGGTTTATGCCGGAACTCATGGTGGCTGATTACGAGTTTTTTGTTCAGCCTGTTGAGCACAATGATTATGAAAGCAATCTGTTTTCAGTGTTTTCCCAGTACAGGCATCAGTTTTCCTGGGGTGAGGTCTGGCTGGGCGGCAGATTTGATGATAATTCCATGTATGATGACTACAATGCCAGTTACAGCCTTGGGGTTAATCTCCCCCTGTCACATCAATGGCGGATTAAAACCGTTATGGGCACGGGATACAGAACCCCGTATTCCAAACAGGTGTTTGAAGATGAGCTTCTGGAAAGGGACGGGATTACCACCGTTAATCTCCAGGCCGAATGGTCTCCCTCCATGGATACTGTGGTTTCTGTAACCGCATTTTACAACCGCATTTCAGATCATGTTCAGTCGGACAGGTATGCAGGGTTTTCAGATACTCTGGATCAGGATATCACCGGGGGTGAAATCAGCTTTAAAACAAAAATGTTTGAGAATTTAAGACTCTCAGGATCTCTGACAAAGATGTTTCTGTCCGGGGAGGACTATGATTTTTCCGTACTCAGGTCCACTTATATCAGCCCGGACGGCTCAGTGGTCAAAGAGTATGACTTATGGTCGGAAGACTACAATCCCGGTGCTGATTTTATGGTGAACGCCGGCCTTAAATGGGATATCACGTCTAAACTTGCCCTTTCTCTGAATGCCTATTATTCAGGCCCGGTTTCCTTTTCCTATGCCCAGGACACCATTTCCGGAGACTACCACAATCCCCTGCTTGTCAATGCAGAGATCCGGTTGAAGGATCTCTTTGTGAAAGGCGCGGCATTCACTTTCGGGTGTAAGAATATCCTTGACAATACCTTTGAATACCCCGGTCTCTACGGACCGGTTGAAGCCTTTCCCAAGACGGCCTATGCAAAAATCAGCTTTTCTTTTTAGTAATAACCAAAGCCTGACCCTTGTTTTTGTTTGTGGTATGTTTTTTGCAAGTATTTTAGTTCAGGGTAGAGGGGTCAGGCCTGCGTTATTGTCATTATCTACGGCGCTTTTAGGATTATACTGGATAGGGAAGATAATGACAATAACGCAGGCCTGACCCCATTTTCGAGACTTGATCATCGAGTGTTAAGGAACAATACTCCCTTATTTAAGGGGTGAATCTATAGGAAGGATGCAGAAAATGAAAAAGTTTATATTTATGATAACAGCGGCATGTCTTGTTTGTTTTGGCGCTGTAAAGGAAAGTGCCGGGTTTGATGACACAGATGCAGGTGTATATCTCTGGCGGATGATAAATGATGCCAGGGCCCACCCTGTAGAGACCATAGAGAAATACGAGATTGACATGGAAAGGGCCCGTGCTGCCCTTGGGGACAGGGCCTGGGTCCTGGAACTGAACAACGGGCTGCCGCCTCTGGCCTGGAACAAAACTTTGGCAGATTCAGCGTACTATCATGCCGCAGATATGATTGAAAACACCTATTATGACTATACTTCCCTGGACGGCAGGACCATTGCCGACAGAATTTACAATGCAGGATATGATGCGGAAAAAACCGGAGAGAATCTGGGAATGCTTTCCTTTGAAAATCTTTATATAGATTCAGTTGAAGCCGCAGAAAAAATATTTGCCAATATGATCCGTGACGCGCTGAATCCGGATATTGATCACCCGGCCAACATTTTCAGTATTGACATGACACAAATCGGTGTATCCTTTACGTCAGCTGTTTTTTCCTGGGAAAATATTCCCCAGAATGTGTATCTGGCTACCATGGATTTTGCCAGACCTGTTGAACAAAAACCCTGCCTGATGGGAAACATCTATTTTTTGAACAAAGAGGACGACCTGAATCAGGAAGAGGGGGCCGGTACAATTGAAGAAAGTTTTACTGAAGAACGTTCTCCTGAAGAAAATTCTTCCATGGAGTCAAGCCTGAGCGGGAAATCGGCCATGCCCATGCAGAGCGAATGGATACTGGAACAGCCTGTACAGGGGGTGCTTTATCTGGATTATATGAATGGTGAGGAACCCGTTGCTGTAGAAATCGGAAACCTGGGGGCTTTTCAGCTGGAAATACCATTAAACCAGTATTTTATGCTTTCCCTGTATGACAATGAATTCAACCGGATAAAAGCCGTCTACGGGCTTGGGCTGAACATAAATCAGGTGCTTGATATCCAGATTGTTCGTCAGATGGATGATATCGAAATTGTTCAATAGACCAAACTGTTTTGGCCAGACTGTTATGGTGATCTCTAACCATCCATGTTCTTTATTAGCCATTTTTTTTCTGCCAGGGGGGCACTGATTGTGGTAGAGATCGCCGAAAATAGAAGTCAACAAACTTCCGCAATAAGGCGCAGAATTGAAAAAAAGACATTGTGAAAGATTTTCCATCCCCGGCACCACCCTTTACTACAAAAACAGACCCGGGATTTTTATAAAACCTGTCTATCCGGAAACGTACTTTCCTGTGCTCAACCTCAGCCGGGGGGGAGTCAGTTTTGTCTGTAATGAACGGATTAAGCCTGGTAAAAAAATTCTAGTAAAGATTGAAATTCCCGGGGTTGATCAGCCGGCAGAGCTTTTTGCCACCATCAGGTGGATTTCCAGAAACAGGGAACAGAGCTATAAATACCAGCTGGGCGCTGCATTTAATTCCTACGGGACTGGAAAAAAAGAAAATTCCCCGGATATTCTTTCCTTGTTTAAATCCCTTGAGCCCCAATAGAACTTTTCCCAATGAAAACCAACCCGTTACACTCGATCATCAAGTTTTTTGGATACCGCCGCCCCCAGCGGTTGCCTGTCAGGAACATTGAGAACCAAAGGAGATCAGACTTTTTCCCTGCCAGGCGTTGCGACAATCAAGCTGTTTGTGGACCAGTGGCCGCAGGTCGTCGATTTTGAGCCTGGCAGTGAGAAAGTCCGTGGTTGGTCGCTGTTCTGGAAGTCAAC
>JAWOEJ010000261.1:0-9518 GCA_046482845.1 Desulfobacteraceae bacterium
CATGAATAAAAATCTATTGCGCTGAAAAGCAGGTCTTGTTCGCAACCCCTGCCATCGGCAGAGTGGCCAAAAAAATACTGACCCAAAACGGGTTGTGGGATCAGGTTCAGCCGAATATCAAAACCTATGCCCCCACAGTCAACCAGTTGTTGATCTACGTCGCTTTGAAACAGGTGGATGCCGCCATTATATGGGAAGATCTGACGTCATGGGCCGAGGACAGGGAAAAGATAGAAGTGGTCCAGATTCCAAAAAAGGAAAATCAGATCAAAACCATTCCAACGGCAGTATGTACCAATGCCCCCAACAAAGCGCTGGCATTGAAGTTCAACACATATCTTGCATCCAGGGAAGGCCTTGAAATATGGGAAAAATGGGGATTTTCTTCATGTTCAGAAAAGTAGAGCCGTTTAAGCTGATATTTATCGGCCTGACAATTTTTATCACCGCAGTGCTTTTACTGGCCATTGGGTCTCTTATTGCAGTTCCCACCTGGGAGGATATCCGGCAGAATATCTGGAGCCCTGAGATGCGGTTTTCCCTGAAACTCTCCATGATCACCGGGCTTGTGTCTACATTTCTGGTCATGTTGTTTGCCATACCCATCGGGTATACCCTGTCCCGGTTTACTTTTCCGGGGAAGGGGTTTGTCAAGACCATTATTGATCTGCCCGTTGCATTTCCTGAACTGGTTCTGGGTCTCTGTCTGCTTCTGGTGTTCGGCAATGAAGTCCTTGGTAATATTTTGAATTCCATTGGACTGAACTTTGTCTTTACCAAGCAGGGAATTGTCATTGCCCAGTTTTTTACAGCCCTGCCCTATGCAGGAAGGATAATGAAATCCACCTTTGATTATATTAATCCAAGAATGGAGTTTGTTTCAAGATCCCTTGGGTATTCCATGTTTGAGACCTTTTTCAATGTGACACTGCCCCTTGCCAGAAACGGGATTCTTGCTTCCACCGTCATTGCTTTTGCCCGGTGCATCGGTACCTTCGGCACGGTTTTAATTCTGGCCGGCGGTTCTTATATGCAGACAGAGGTGCTTCCCATCACCCTTTATCTTAATATTTCCTACGGCAATATGGGAATGGCACTGACCAGCGGCATCGTATTGATGATTGTGTCTTTTGCTGCCATTTTTGTATTTGAGCAGACAGAGGTAAGCCTATGAGTTTTCTCAGGATTGAAGATCTTCACATCAACCTTGGAGAATTTTATCTGAAAAATATTTTTTTAACCATGGAGAAAGGGGATTACCTTATGATCATAGGACCCACCGGGGCGGGCAAGACCATTCTCCTTGAGAGTATTATTGGATTCTCGTCCCCGGACAGGGGCAAAATTTACCTGGAGGACCGAGATATTACCAATGAGCTGCCTGAAAAGCGCCACATCGGCATTGTATACCAGGATTACGCGCTTCTTCCCCATTTTACAGTTTACAAAAATATTGCCTATGGTCTGAAAAAAATTGAAAAGCCCGGGTGTATCAAAGAAAAGGTGAATGATATGGCTCAGTCCCTTCACATCGATCACCTCCTCCACCGCAAACCCGAAACCCTGTCCGGCGGAGAACAGCAGCGGGTGGCCCTGGCCCGGTCCCTTGTTGTTGAGCCCAGACTCCTTCTGATGGACGAGCCTTTTTCCGCCTTGGACCCCCAGACCCGCAGGCAGACAAGAAAACTGCTCAAGCAGGCAGTGAAGAAAAAAAAGACCACGGTTGTCCATATTTCCCATGACCTTGATGATGCCTGGTCCCTGGCCAGCAAAGTGGCAGTTTTCAGGGAAGGCAGGTTGCTTCAGTTCGGAGATCTGGATGAGGTCTTCAACCGGCCGGGTTCCAGATTTATTGCAGATTTTGTTGACGTCACCGTGTTAAAGGGCATTGCTGTAGAAAATGGAAAAGACGTCAGTACAATTGCCTTTGACGGATTTAAACTCCAGAGAATTGACGAGGCTGAACCGGGAACTGAGGTTAAAGTGGCCCTGCGCCCTGAAAATATTATTTTAAGCAGAAGACACCCGGAAGAGATGTCTGTTCAGAATGTGCTGAAAAGTGAACTGGAAGAAATTGTCAACGAAGGCAAGACATCCATGATATTTTTAAAGTACAAAAATACAAAATTCAGGGTGCTGGTTACCAATAATGCTGTGGATCAATTAAGATTAAAACCAGGGGATACCCTCTATGCTTTGATTAAGAGCGCCAATGTAAGGATTATATAGTTTTTTCACAAAACACCGCTGCGCCAAAGCAAATTCCGGTTTTCAATTCCATGGAAGCCTCCCCCCCAAAATGGGGGGAGCGCCTTTAAAGGATAAGGATGAGAAGGAATATCTATATGATCAGGATCTTTGATGTTCGGCGCCAAATTGAATCCCGATAAAAATAGTCGTCTCTTCCACATTGCGCAATGTGTTTTTTTTACATTTATTTGCTGGTAGCTGAAAAAAGGGTTTATGTTCTTGGAAATTATCATGGCTCCACTCCTTTGTTTTTTTAAATTTTACTTGACATCCTCTTTGTTCTTGAAATAGATTTGTAATCTAATTTCAGGTGCCGCGTATGTCGGCTGAAAAGGGAATCCTGTGAAATTCAGGAACGGACCCGCCGCTGTAATCGGATACAATAGCTTTAACTTATGCCACTGGGAATAACTGGGAAGGCGAAAGCTGTTTGGATAACCCGAGAGTCAGAAGACCTGCCTGGAAGATCAGAGCGGCTTTGCCCCGGAAGGCACAGTCAGCCATGCGGATTAGAAACGGAATCCCGGTCAGCAGAGAAAGGCCGGGATTTTTTAGGTTTCAGGAGAACTTCCGGTCTCTTGTCGAAACCAGATGACGCGATTCACAATAAAGGAAAGTGCGGATGCCGTTTTTGTAACATTCTTCAAAAATTTATCTGTTTCAGGTGCCTTCTTATAGAAGGCTGAAAAGGGAACCCTGTGTAACTCAGGGACGGGCCCGCCGCTGTGAATGGGGACGACCGCTGCGATTACTGCCACTGGCAAAGATGTTGGGAAGGCGCAGCCAATAGATTGATCCATAAGTCAGAAGACCTGCCTGGAATAGTCAGAGGAAACCGTTCCATGGACAGGAGCGGCTTCCGCCAAATTCTCAGGATAAAAAAGGGAAATCCCTGGATTGACAATCAGTTCGTCCGGGGATTTTTTGTTCCCGGGTAAAGGCAAATGTAAAATTGAGGGAGATACTCAGGATGTTAAGAAAATTGATATTGGTGTCTGTTGCGGTGATGTTGGCCGGGTCAGCCTTTGGGGAAGAAAGTAAACAAATTCATGAACCTGGAACACAGGTCCTGGATTCCACGGTTGTGACGGCGACCCGGACCGATTCGAAGCTGAACAGGATTGGCGGAACGTCTGTTACGGTGCTCACAGCCCAGGACATTCAGATGAAACAATTTGCTACGGTAGAAGAGGTGATCAAAGGCATTCCCGGGATTGACATTGCGGCCAGCGGAGGGCTTGGCACAGCAACTTCTGTATTTATCCGTGGAGCGGATTCTAAAAATACACTGATTATGGTGGACGGCATTATGTACAATGACCCGTCCAGTTCCAACCGGACAGCCGACCTTGGAAATCTGACAACGGACAATATTGAACGAATCGAGGTGGTCAGGGGACCCATGAGCGTGCTGTACGGCAGTAATGCTACCGCTGGAGTGATCAATATCATTACCAAAAAAGGCAGGGGAAAACCCTCATTGTATGCCGGCTCTGAAGGAGGATCATACAACACCTGGAAACTTTACGGCGGGGCGTCAGGGGCAACTGAAAAGTTAAACTATTCCCTGTCGGCCTCCCACATGAAAACCGATGGATTCTCCATTGCCAATGATGACAACGGCAGGATTCCCCATGCCGGTAATACTTCAGAGGATGACGGCTGGAAAAATTCCACGTTTTCCGGTAAACTCGGGATTGATATCACGCCTGATTTTGATATTAATTTTGTGGGCCGGTATCAGGATTCCGAAACCGATACGGATAACTATGGCAGTGGTTTAGTTCAAGATCGTCTGGTGTATGATCCAATAACCTGGTCTTATATACCGGAACCGGACGGCTCAAAAGAATCTCAGGTTGAAAGTTCCCGGGCAATGGGAAAAATCAATGTCCATAACTTTTTTTTTGACCGGTTTTTAGAATCCAATTTTAACTTTCAAGCCAGCAACCTGGACCGGACAGGGTATGACAATGACGGTGTCGAGGAATATGACTATGAAGGCGACTCCCAGGATATCAACTGGCAGGGTGTATTGAATTTCAATAATCGGAACCTGTTTATCTTCGGTGCCGGCTATTTTAAAGAGGAAATGGAAAATGCTTCTTCCGGAATTACCGGCAAAGATACGAATACGGTAAGCTTCTGGCTTCAGGATCAGTTATTTGTTTCAGATTGCCTGGATATCGTGGCAGGCATTCGGCTGGATGATCATGAAAAATTCGGGCATAAAACCACTTACCGGATAGCGCCGTCCTATCTGATTGAAGCCACGAATACGAAGTTGAAGGCCAGTTATGCTACGGGGTTCCGGTCTCCGTCCCTTTATGAACTGTACTCATATTACGGCAACGAAAGCCTGAAGCCGGAGAAAAGCAAGGGCTGGGATGTCGGTTTTGAGCAGGGATTCATGAGTAACAAGGTTAAAATCGGACTGACTTACTTTGATATGAAGTACGAGGATAGAATTGACTACGACTTTGCTACGAGCCAGTATCAGACTGTAGCGGGAGAAACCCAAACCTGTGGTGTGGAGACCTATATTCAGTGGGCAGCGGCAAAGGATCTGAACTTTGCCCTCAATTATACCTATAACGATACTGAGGATCCCGACGGTCAGGAACTTGTCCGAAGACCGGAACACAAGGTGCATTTTAATGTCCGGTACCGTTTCCTGGAAAAGACTGCGGTTAACCTGGATGCCTACTGGGTAGATGAACGGGAAGCCAGTCCTTATGCAATGGATGAAAAGGAAAATTCCATTGACGGACTGGATGAATATTACCTGGTTAATCTTTCGGCAAGCTACGAACTGACTCGTAATGTCAGGTTGTATGGCCGTATTGACAACTTATTCGACGAATTTTATGAAGAGTGCTGGAGTTACGCAACACCTGGATTTTCCGCTTATGCAGGTGTGAAATTGACCTTTTAGTCCAGGTTTTGAGCAGCGCCCGGGGCGCAGCGGTGTTTCATTCTTCGTTGTGGCCGGTGTGGATGATCATGGGCAAACCATGCCGGTTATATAGTGTTTGAACGAAAACAGGATTTTCGTTCAGACACTATATAATAAAGAAACAGAAAAAACAGACTGCAGAAACAGCCACAAGGGAGGACAGCAGCATGAGATCGCATGCCTTTTTCAGGCTGTTCAATTCTGGATTACTGAAATTTATGCCGATATAAGGTTTTTTAACCAGTGCGCCGTGATACATATTGGGGCCGCCCAGCCTGATCTGCAAAGCGCCGGCAAAGGCGGCTTCAGGATACCCGGCATTGGGGCTGCTGTGCTGTTTTCCCTCCAGAAAGCCTGTTTTAAACGCCTGTTTCCCCTTTTTTATGTCAATCATTGCGGCAGCAAAAGAGATAACAGCCAGGGATATCCTGGCGGGAATATAGTTTGCCAGATCATCAATTTTTGCCGCTGCCCTGCCAAAAAGAATATATTTCTCGTTTTTATATCCCACCATGGAATCCAGGGTGTTGACCATTTTATAGGCCATTGCCAGGGGAGCACCGCCGGCAAGGGCAAAACACAGGGGGGAGAGAAATCCGTCCACAAAATTTTCCGATACGGTTTCAATACCGGCTTTGATAATACCGCTTCTGTCAAGGGTGTTTACTTCCCGTCCCACAATCATGGCAATTTTTTTTCTGGCGGTTTCAATCCCCTGGTTTTCCAGGGCATCCTTAACCTCAGAAGCGGCCTTGTCAAGGCTTGTTATGGAAAAACAGAAAAACAGAAAAATACATTGAGCGCAAGCGCCAAAAACCGGGTGCAGTGCTGTGGCGCCTGTTATGATCACCCAGGTGATCCCCCAGGTGGATATGATAAGGAAAAGGGCAAAAAACAGGCCGGCTTTAAATGGGTCACAGATTATTTTTCTGAACCGGGGTTCAAAAAACGCAATGGCCTTTCCCATGCCGGCAACGGGATGGGGCAGAATCCGCGGGTCACCCAATAATAAATCAAGTATATAAGCGGTTAAAATGGCGTAGCAATGAAGCTCTCCCATGGTTTTACCGGTCCTCGATTCTCTGCAGGACAGCCGCCAGTTTTAAATTGGTCGTTCTGTCCTTTAAGGAAAACCTGATAAATCTGTCTGACAAGCCGTGAAAATTTTCACAGTTCCGGATGAGTATTTTCTCTTTTCCCACTTCTTCACAGACCTTGCCTGCGGTAAGTTTATTGTGCAGTTGGGCCAGGATAAAACAGGCGCTTGACTGAAACAGTCTGATTTTTGATACATGGCCAAGACTTTTTGTGAACGTTTGTTTTTCCTTTTGTATAAAGTCTCTGCTGTTTTGTATAAAGTCTTTGGTCTCACTTGTATTTTTGAGAAGATAAACAACAGCGGCCTGGGCAAGGGCATTGACAGACCATGGCTGATAAAAGGCGGTGAATTGTTTTATAATATCCGGGGAGGCTGTTATAAATCCGGTTCTAAGTCCAGGGATGGTAAAAATTTTTGACATGGAAGACAGCACAATCAAATTGGGAAATTTAGTTTCATCTGCCAGGGTAATCTCTTTTTGCCTGTCCACAAAGGGAAGATAGGATTCGTCAATGATAAAAAAGGTCTTTTTGTGGGTTTCCAGGAGGGTAACGATATCTGTCTTTTCCACAAGGGTCCCTGTGGGATTGTTGGGATTGCAGAGCACAACGGTGTCAATTTTGTTACCTGGGGTTGAAAGCCGTTTTGATATTTCTGCCGTATCCAACTGAAATCTGCTGTCCGGGTCTGTGAGATAGAATTCATAGCCTGTGCTGTTCATTATGCACCCGTCCCTGTAGTCAGAATAGGTAGGGCCGGCAATGAGCACTTTTTCTGATTTCAGGGCAGCAGGGAAGGTAAATATAAAGGATGTGGTGCCGTTTCCTGCCAGTATTCTGTCGGGGTCCATATTGTGGCATTCTGCAAAGGCTGTGACCATTTCCCCGGCATCCGCTTCGGGAAGACAGGCGATGTCTCCCATACGGGTTTTGAGATATTCTATCAGACCTTTTGGCGGACCAAGGGGGTTGAGATTGCTGCTCATATCCGTGATTTCGTCTGTCCTGCACCCCATGGCGGCGGCCAGTGCCCTTACATTTCCTCCATGTCCTGCAATCATTTATTTATCCTTTTTCCATGAACTAAGGGATCTTCCAGAAAATAATCCACGCATCTTGATTGTCTTTTTGCCCGTCTTCTGCGTTGCGCCAATGGGACATATTAAACGGCTCCAGCTGCAAGAAAGAGAGTCGCTTCAGTTATTTCCGTCATAGCGCCCAGCATATCACCTGTTATACACCCCAGTTTTGATCTGTAAAACATAAGAATCAGAAATACAACCAGGGCAAAAACAAGATTTAAGACAATTCCTGTTATTCCAAGAGATAAGGACACAGCAACAGGAATACAAAGAAAAATGAAATCCTTTGGCAAAAGCTTGTTTTTAAAGAATTCAAGTCCTGTTCCCGTGTCCTTTCTGCCGTATTTTAAAAACCTCATGCCAAAAAGCATGCCGCCCCTTGCATAGGCCGGCACAATGAGAAGTATAATAAGGGGAGATATGCCCGCATCTGCACTTTTCAATGAATAGATACCCGCTGTTTTCAGGGCCAGTATGCTGAACACGGCAACAAGTCCCATCATGCCGGTTCTACTGTCTTTCATTATTTCAAGGGCCCTCTGGGGGGATCGGTGGCTGAAAAGGCCGTCTGCTGTGTCTCCCAGGCCGTCCAGATGAAAGGCGCCGGTTACTGCAGCCAGAAACAATACATCCATAAGGGCCACCACAGGTAATGGCCAGAAAAGGGATGAAAGCAAATCTGTTACAATTAAAAGAGCGCCTATAAAAAGTCCCACCACAGGAAAAAAACGGACCATTCCTGAGGGAGAAAATTCTGTATGTCTGCCTGCGGGCAGAATGGTGATGAATATGAGAGCGGATTTAAAGTCTTTGATCATTTTTCTCTGGTTTTTGTCTGGTAAAAAACGCCTCTCTGCTGGGTGATGGGTTCGATTTTATCTTCCTGTTCCAGCGCAGCAAGGTATTTATTGATTTCATTGACATGGGTGCCGAGAATTTCTGCCAGATCTTTAACAGTACAGGGCCTGCGCTGTATGGTTTCGATAATGGCTGAGGCCATATCATTTCGATAGGACTGGACTTTTTTTCTCTGGAACGCAGCGGCAATGATCTCTGCCTTCAGCGGTTTAAACGCTTCCACGATCTGCTGCAGTTCATTGTTTGAAGCCGCCCTTATACCAGTGATGGCACCGGGTCTGTCAAGGGTGTTCAGCTGTATCATGTCCGGTCTTATTTTTTCACAGGCGTTTTTTAGAAGCCGCACCTCTTCTGTGCTGTTGTTTATTTCCGGCAGAATGAGAATTTCCAGGTGGATTCGGCCGTTATACTCAGCCCTGAAATCTTCCAGCCCTTTTATGTATGTTTCAATATCCAGTTCTTCGCAGGGCCGGTTGATTTTATTGAAAACATCCCTGGATGCGGCGTCCAGAGAGGGGATAACCAGGTCTGCCTGAAGCAGGTCTTTTCTGACCTGAGGGTCGGATAAAAGCGTGCCGTTGGTTAAAACAGCAACGGCAACTTTTTGTTTTTTATTTTTAATATATTCTATTACCTCGCCTATACGGCTGTTCAGGCAGGGTTCTCCCGATCCTGAAAAGGTAATATAGTCTGGGTCAGGGTTGTTTTGAAAATAGTGATCCAGTTCTCCAATAACTTTATCAGCAGACACATATTCTTCTCTTTTTATTGTTAAATCTGTTGTTTCCCCGCATTCGCAGTAAATACAATTAAGGGAGCAGGTTTTATGGGTAACAAGGTCGACACCCAGGGAGATTCCCAGACGGCGCGACGGCACCGGGCCAAATAGATAATTGTACATTGAAATTGTCCTTGTTTTTGCAAAAGCATTATACCATTTGAATTTTAAATTCATGCCCCCCATACCACATTTTTTAGAATTGTTTAAGGAATATCCTTCAAAAGGTTAAAGAAATTTCAGTTTTACTCGGTTATCAAGTTTTTATGGAAGGGCCGATTAAGAGCCCCCAGCGGTTGCCTGTCAGGAACATTGAGAACCAAAGGAGATCAGACTTTTTCCCTGCCAGGCGTTGCGACAATCAAGCTGTTTGAAGACCAGTGGCCGCAGGTCGCCGATTTTTAGCCTGGCAGGGAAAAAGTCCTCCGTCGTTCTCGTTCCTGACAGGCAACTGCTGGGGGCGGCGGTATTCAAAAAACTTGATGATCGAGTTAAA
>JAWOEJ010000295.1:0-13733 GCA_046482845.1 Desulfobacteraceae bacterium
AGTGCCTGAAGCAGCTCTCACCATATTCAAGAAATCAACCCCTAAATTTAAAACCCAGGCCCATTTTTACGGGTATGACGGCCGTGGAAATGATCCCACCCAGTTTGACTGCAATTACACCTATAATCTTGGATGGACAGCCTTCAGCCTGATTGCCAATAATGCAACCGGCCAGATGGCAGTGATTAAAAACCTGGAGTACAGTTTTACAAACTGGGAACCCATGGGAGTGCCCATTGCAAAGCTGATGCGCCTTGAGGAGAGAAAGGGAAAGCTTTCCCTGGTCATTGAAAAAAGCATTGTGGATACCCAATCCAATGCCTTTAGAGTGGCAAAGGCCATGCGGGATAAATGGATGGCTGCCGAGCCCGGTGGTGACAGGTACAGACGGCCTGGACCGATCCGTTTTACAGGATCCAGTGAAGAGGACCGGCCAATCACGCTAACCCTTAATTCCATTTAACATTTAGGATCGCCCGGGCTGATAGGTGCAAAGCGGTTCTTCGGCCAGATAATCGCCGGTGGCTTCGTAAGCCCTTGCCCTGCAGCCCCCGCATACATTCACATATTCGCAGATGCCGCATTTACCCTTGAGGTTTTTAAAATTTCTGAGGGTGTTGAATACCTCTGAATTGTCCCAGACATCCTTGAAACTGGTTGTGGTGATATCCCCGCATTCCACATCCAGAAACCCGCAGGTCTGAATTTTGCCGATGTGGGAGACAAAACAGAACCCGGTTCCGGCCAGACAGCCCCTGGTAACGGCATCCAGTCCATGGGTTTCAAAGGTGACTTTTTCATTGTCCTGTCTGGCCCTCTGCCTGAGTATCCTGTAATAGTGAGGGGCGCATGTGGCTTTCAGCTGCAGATCTGTCTTTTTCTTCTGGTCGTAAAACCAGTTCAGGGTTTTTTCATATTCTACAGCATTGATTTCCTGATCCACAATGTATTTTCCCCTGCCCGTGGGGACAAGAAGGAAGATATGATGGGCCACGGCACCGATTTCTTCTGCCAGAGAAAGAATCTTTGGAATTTCTGTTAGATTGGTTTTGGTGATGGTGGTGTTGATCTGGAATTCCAGGCCGGCTGACTTTGCCATTTTTATACCGTTCATGGCACCGTCATAGGCACCGTTGAAGCCCCGGAAACTGTCATGGCTTTCTTTTGTGGCACCGTCAAGGCTGATGCTGATCCGCTGAATGCCGGAATTTTTCATTTTTTCTGCATTTTCTCTGGTGATCAAAGTGCCATTGGGTGCCATGACCATTTTCAGGCCAATAGAGGTACCGTGGGCGGCAATTTCAAATATATCCTTTCTCAGCAGGGGCTCCCCACCGGTCAGGATGATAATGGGAGACCCGGTTTCTCTGATCTGGTCAAGAAGCCTCAATGATGCACGGGTGTCCAGTTCATTGTCATAGGGATGATCTTCAGCAGCAGCCCTGCAGTGGATGCATGACAGATTGCAGCGCCGGGTGACTTCCCAGGCAACCAGGCGCAGGGTTTTATTTTTATCATTGGAATCTAAAGGCTGTTTTTTTCCTGGATGAGGGGATGTGGGATGCATTATCTGTTCAACTCCTTTGCCGCTTCAATGGCAGCGTAGGTAAGGATCATGTCCGCTCCTGCCCGTTTGATGGACAGCAGAATTTCCATAATAAGCTTTGTTGCATCCACCCATCCCATCAGACCGCCGGCCTTTGCGATGGAATATTCTCCACTGACATTATAGGCGGCCAGGGGCATGTCGATTTCGTTTCTCAACGTATGAATGATATCCAGATAGGACAGGGCCGGTTTGACCATGATGATGTCAGCCCCTTCTTCAATGTCCAGGGTAGCTTCCCTCAGCGCTTCCAGGGCATTGGCCGGGTCCATCTGATAGGTTTTTCTGTCACCGAACCGGGGGGCGGAATCAACGGCCTGACGGAAGGGGCCGTAAAAGGCAGAGGCATATTTAACTGCATAGGACATGATGGGAATATATGAAAAATCATTTTCATCCAGCGTCTGGCGTATTTCTCCCACCCGGCCGTCCATCATGTCCGAGGGGGCCACCATGTCAGCACCGGCCTCTGCATGGGACAGGGCTGTTCTGGCAAGCAGATCCAGGGTGGCATCATTGTCAATTTTTCCCTTGTCAACAATGCCGCAGTGACCGTGGTCTGTATACTGACACAGGCATACATCGGTGAGCACGGCAATTTCAGGCACTTTTTCCTTAACAGTTTTTACCGCTTTCTGGACAATACCGTCGGCTGCATAGGCACGGGTGCCTAAGGGGTCCTTTTTATCGGGAAGGCCAAAGAGCATAACAGCAGGTATCCCCAGGGAAAAGGCCTCTTGTGCTATGGCTGGAAGTTTGTCACAGGAAAACTGGAACTGCCCGGGCATGGCATCTATGGGCTGTTTAACGCCCTTTCCCTCAACGGCAAACAGGGGAAGGATGAAATCATCCGAACAGAGACGGGTTTCCCTTATCATTCGTCTAAAGGTTTTCTTTTCCCTTAATCGTCTTGCCCTGTAGTCAGGAAACAGCATGTTTTACCTCTTTATCTTAAATTGTTGTGGATGGTGCGATTTCCTCGTCTGTTAAAAAACAGGCAGGATCACTGTCCCAGGGGTCTCCAGCCGTGGATTCCGCCCTGGCCCTGAAGTTGCCCCCACAGATATCCAGCCATCTGCAGTCTGCACATCTGCCTTTGATATGTTTCTTTTTTTCTTTTAATTTCATGAGAAAATCATTGGAAGGGTCTGTCCATATTTCGGAAAAGGGTTTTTCTCTGATATTGCCAAGGCTTCTGTGCCGCCAGAACTGATCCGGGTAGACCTCGCCATCCCAGGATATGCATCCAAAGCCCCTTCCAGAGTTGTTCCCCTCATTCATCTGAAGCAGTTCAAGGACTTCAGCGGCCCGGTCCGGGTCTTCCCTGAGCAGTTTAAGATAAAGGTAGGGGCCGTCGGCATGGTTGTCAACCGTGAGTATTTCCTTGGGCTTGTTTCTGTCGTGGAGATCCTTTGTCCTGTCCATGATAAGGTCAAGGACAGCTCTGGTTTCCCCATGGGTCAGGTCTTCTTTGGCAATTTCCGACGCCCTTCCTGAATACACAAGATGGTAAAAGCAGGCTCTGGGGATATCCATTTCTTCGAGAAGATCAAAAATACCGGGAATTTCAGAAACATTTCTTTTATTCATGGTAAACCGCAGCCCTACCTTGATTCCGGTTTCCTGGCAATTTCTTATTCCCTGCAGTGCCTTTTTATAGGCCCCTTTTATTCCCCGGAAACGGTCATGTACGGCTTCCATGCCGTCCAGGCTGATGCCGACATAGGAAAGGCCGATTTCCTTTAATATACGGGCTTTTTCCTTTGTGATAAGGGTGCCGTTGGTGGATATAACCGCGCGCATCCCTTTTTTGACAGCATATTCTGCATAGTCAGCCAGTTCAGGATGGACCAGGGGTTCTCCTCCGGAAAAAAGGACAACAGGCACCCCAAAGGCAGCCAGATCATCGAGCATCTTAAAGCTCTCTTCCCTGGTAAGCTCATTGTCATAGGAAATGTCTTCTGATCTTGCATAGCAGTGGACACATTTCAGGTTGCATCTCCGTGTCATATTCCAGACCACTACTGGTTTTTTATCAATGGAAAACTGGAGCAGATGGGAGGGAAGCTGGTTTGAGCTCCGGCTGTACCGGAGGGCGTCAGACGGTTCAACAGTGGCGCAGTAAAGCTTTGAAATGCCGATCATGATATCTCTTTTTTGATAAGGTCGTTTAAAAATGTTTCGTGATCTATAAGGGACTGTCTGGATAAAAAGAATCTGTTTTTTTCGGTTTTTTTATGGACGAGGTGCAGACCGTCATAAAAATCATTGTACAGTTTGGCCATAAGTTCATCACTGGTTATGCTGTTGTTTATGAACTGCTCAATAAGAAAATCCACTGCATCTTCTTCAAAAACAATATTAAGATCGTGGTGATTGAAAAAATCAATTTCTATTTTTTTTACAGATTCATAATAGGACTTTATCTTTTTGATGGCATTTCCAAGTTCTGTCACATGGGTGCAGAAATAATCAGCTACCAGCCGGCTTCTCTCCGTTGAAAGGGTAAGGCCGTGCCTGATTGAAAGATTTTTCCAGTGTTGTCTGATATAGTCTGTGATGTATTGTTTTTCAGCCTTCCAGGTTTCATTGTAGCGCATGTCCCACTTTTCTATGCTTTTACCTGATAGAATATCGGCAAGTTCAGCCTCGGGATCTTCCACCACTTCCCGGGTAACCGTGAAATTTGAAATGGCTGAAGAAGGAAGCTCCTTTTCAAAGGGGATCAGCGTGTTTTCAACCACGCTGACGATTCCCCGTGCGCCGGTGTTTTCTTTAAAGGCCTGGTCTGCAAATATTGCCAGGGCCTCGCTGGTGAAAAGAATATGAATGCCGTAGGCCGAAAAATCAAGACGTTTGCCAAGTATGACGGGATTGTTGGGCATTCTTAAAATCTGGAACAGATCATCCCTTGACAATTCATCAAGAAAACACCTCACAGGAAGTCTGCCGATAAACTCGGATTCAAACCCGAAGTTGACCAGGTCCTCAGATTTCATCTGTCTGAGAAGGTCTCCCTTTTTACTGGATTTTGAAAGGGTGGCGCCAAATCCCATGGCCTGGGTGGTGACCCGTCTGCTTATAATGTCTGTAAGGTCGGAAAAGGCACCGCTGACGATAAACAGAATATTGGCTGTATTAACCCGTTTTTTAGATCTTTTACCGGTTTTCTGGAAGCGCTCAAGTTCCTGCATCATTGAGACAGGGTCATGGGGGACTTTAAGGTCCACATCAGTTTCTTCCATTGGTTTTAAAAGGGCTCTTTGAACACCGGCCCGGGAAATATCAGATCCACTGAAATGAGTTGAGGCGGCAATTTTATCTATTTCATCTATGTAGATGATACCGCACTGGGCCAGTTCGATATCTTCATCAGCTTCCTTTACCAGATCCCTGACCAGGTCTTCAATGTCACCGCCCACATACCCGGTTTCGGAAAATTTGGTGGCATCTGCCTTGACAAAGGGGATGCCGATTTTTCTTGCAATGAGCTTGATCAGATAGGTTTTGCCGACTCCAGTGGGCCCGAGCATGAGGATGTTGGATTTTATGTTTCCTGTGATAGTACCTTCATACTCGCTGTTGATTTCTCTTTGTTTAATACGGTTAAGGTGGGTGCAGATTTTTGTTGCAAGGACTGTTTTGGCATTGTCCTGCCTTACAATATACTGATCCAGATAGGAGATCAGCTCCCTGGGTCTGATGTCAAAATTAATCAGGTCTTTTTTGCCTGATTTCTTTTCTTTTCCGTGAACCGGCGCTTCCTGGGGAAGCAGGGAAGGGGAGATTATTTTTACATTTCCCCCGAATTTTTTGTTCAAAAATTCTCCCAGTTCCTTTTCAATTTTTTTTGGGTCGGGTCTGTTTTCATTTTTATCAGTCATAATCCTACCATTATAATCATGGAGTAATTTTGTTCAAGGAATATCTGTTTTTTTTGTTTTTTTTTTTTTTAAACAGCATACAGGGTTTTCCAGTGGATCTTAACACCATGGTGGATGGCAATAGTTTGCCTTTAAAGCCCATGGCCCTGCATCCACAGGGAAAATCAGGGTCCCAGGTGATATAGAAATGACAGCACTTGCGGCAGTTTATCCGTTTTCTTTTCTTCATGGGGATAACAATAAGAAAAAGCCGCGAACAATGAGTGCGCGGCTTTTTAAAGTTTGGTGCCGAAGGGGAGATTTGAACTCCCACGGGTCGCCCCACACGCCCCTCAAGCGTGCGTGTCTACCTATTCCACCACTTCGGCTGATTTTTTAAAAAACTATTTCTGCGTATTTTCTGCATCACCATTTTGTGAGGCTGGCTGCTCAGCAGGTGCTGTAATGGGCGCCCTGGTTTCCGGCATTATGGTGTTCTCTGTTTTATGACCCGATGAATAGGCCAGGGTCAAAGATGTTATCATAAACAAAATGGCTATGCCTGTAGTGATTTTGTTGAGTATGGTTGCCGGACCTGCACTGCCGAAAAGGGCCTGACTGCCGCCGCCGCCAAGGGAAGCGCCCATGGTCGCCCCTTTGCCTGTCTGGAGCAGAACGATCAATATTAAAAATATGCAGGAAAATATATGTAAGGTAAATATCAGGGTTGTCATAAAAACTGCTTTGTTTAAAATTTTATAATTTGAATAAATTTGTCTGCATCAAGGCTTGCTCCGCCGACCAGTGCACCGTCAACATCCTCTAAGGCCATGAGGTCTGACACATTTTCCGGTTTTACCGAGCCACCGTAAAGGATTCTCATCCCCTGGGCAAGCCTGGTGTCAAATAATTTTTCAATCAAGGTTCTGATGTAATGGTGAACGTCGTTAACCTGTTCAGGAGTTGCTGTTTTTCCTGTTCCTATGGCCCAGACGGGTTCATAGGCAAGAACAAGATTTTCGAGTTCTTCAGAACGAAAACCTTTTAACCCATTTTCTATCTGTTTGTCAAGCACAGAAAATGTTTTTTTTTCATCTTTTTCCGTTTCCGTTTCTCCAATGCACAGCACAGGCCTGAGACCGGCATTTAAGGCGGACTTTATTTTCAGGCAGATGGATGAATCTGTTTCACTGAAATACTGCCGCCGCTCTGAATGACCAATAATAACATAGTCAGCACCGGCAGCCCTGACCATTTCTGCTGAAACTTCCCCGGTATAGGCCCCTTCTTTTTCATAAAAAAGATTCTGAGCACCGGTTTTTACGTTTGTATTCTCTGTTTTTTGGGATACCAGAGGAAGGGAAAGAAAGGTCGGCGCAATCATTATGTCCGTATCTTTTACATCCCTGGCAAGCGCTACCAGTTTTTCAGCCGTTGCAACGGCTTTTGGGCCGGTTTTAAACATTTTCCAGTTACCGGCTATCAATGGGATTCTGCTCATCAGCTCTCCTGTTCAAACAAATAGATTCACGGGTTAAAATTCACTGTTAAAGCGATTTTCCAATCAAGGCGGCCAGGTCTATCATCCGTGTGGAATACCCTGTTTCATTGTCATACCAGGCATAAATTTTAACCATATTGGCAATCACGTCTGTACTCATGGCATCCACAATGGATGAAAAGGGACTGCCGTTAAAATCAATGGAAACCAGGGGCTGGTCGCAATATTCCAGGATGCCTGCAAGGTCAGATTCAGACGCTTTTTTAAGGGCGGCATTTATCTCTTCCTTTGTTGCCGGTTTTTCCAGAACAGCCACAAGGTCAACAAGGGAAACATTGGGGGTGGGCACCCGGACGGAGAGCCCATTGAGTTTGCCCTCAAGTTCCGGAAGAACAAGGGAAACCGCCTTTGCAGCGCCAGTGGTGGTTGGGATCATGGAAAGGGCTGCTGAACGGGCCCTTCTCGGGTCTTTGTGGGGAAAGTCAAGCAGTTTCTGGTCTCCGGTGTATGCATGTATCGTGGTCATCATGCCGCTGACAATGCCGTAGTTTTCCAGAAGCACTTTGGCCACCGGTGCCAGGCAATTGGTGGTACACGAGGCGTTGGAGATGATATGGTGGACAGAAGGATCATATTTGTCCTGATTTACCCCCATAACAATGGTAATATCAGGATCAGGGGCAGGCGCGGATATGATCACCTTTTTTGCTCCGGCTGTGATGTGTTTTGAGGCGGCATTTTTGTCTCTGAAAATACCGGTGCATTCTGCTGTAATATCCACATCAGCATCTTTCCAGGGAATATCTGCCGGGTCTTTTTTTGAAGAGACACTTATTTCCCTGCCGTCCACAGTGATGGCACCGTCCTTTGCCTCTACTTTTCTGTCAAGGCGGCCGTGGACCGAATCAAAGGCAAGAAGATGGGCAATGGTCCGGGTATCGGTAAGGTCGTTGATGGCAGTGACGTCAATTTCCGGATGGTTAAGGGCCGCTCTGAAAACCATTCTGCCGATTCTGCCAAATCCGTTAATTCCGAGTTTAATGGTCATTTTTTAAATCCTCCTGGAAAAGTCTTAAGTACGCATGGAATAAATAATATAATAAAAACAATCTGCTGTGCAAAAAGTTAAAAACACTCAGCCTCTTTTACTTCCTTTTAAAATACCGCTGGCTAGAGAAATGCTCTTCTTACCATTTTCAACCAGTATTACAGCAGCCTCTGACAGCTCCTTTTTTTCTCTTATATTAACTGCCTTTAAAAGTATTGGAAGGTTTACCCCCGATACAACCTCGACAGATCCTTCCTTGAGGAAGGAATAGCTTAGATTGGAAGGGGTTCCGCCAAACATATCCGTTAAAATGATAACCCCTTTGTCACTCTGGAGTTTTTTTAACCCTTTTTTAATTTTTTTGTGAAGAGAATCGACATCTTCCCTGATATTGATAGAGATAAAGGATACATTTTCAAGTTTTGTATCCAGTATAAATTCTGCCGCTTCTATCAGTGCATTACCGAGATTTGCATGTGTGACAATTAAAATACCTGTCATATTTTTTTTGTATCCCTGTCTATGTCCCTGTGGATGATTTCAGGTTTGTATCCTTTCATATTTAATTCTTCAAAGAGTTTTCGGGCGATGACAACACTTCTATGCCGTCCTCCCGTGCATCCAACGGCAATTGTCAGATACGCTTTGCCCTCTTTTTTATACAAAGGGATGAGAAAGTCAAGAAGACTTAGATATTTTTTTAGAAAAATCTTTGCTTCTTCAATTTTTAGAACAAAGGATCTTACGTCACTGGACTCACCATCCTGATCCTTAAGTTCCGGATTGAAATACGGATTTAAAAGGAACCGCATGTCCACCACAAGATCTGCATCATGGGGTATGCCGTATTTATACCCGAATGAAAGGATATGGATTTTCATGGTGGGGATGATTTTTGATTTTTTACCGGCAATGCTGATAATTTCAGATTTCAGCCTGTGAACATTGTAGTCACTGGTATCAATGATTATAGTGGAAATATTTCTGATGGCTCCCATCATCTGCATTTCATCTTTAATGCTTTCCATAAGGCTTTTGGCGTTGGAAACAGGGTGGTGCCGCCGGGTCTGGCTGTACCGTTTTATTAGGGTGTCCACATCTGCTTCCAGAAAAATTATTTCAGCCTTGTAGCCTTTTTCATTGAGCCGGTCATGGATGGAGGAAAATTCTGTTAAAAAGCTTTTAGCACGCATGTCCATGACAAAGGCCAGCCCGTTAATCCCGGGATCATTTTTCATGGGCAGATCAAGGAGTTTAGGCAGCAGTTCCGCCGGCATATTGTCCACGCAGTAAAAGCCGGCATCTTCAAATGCGGCCATGGCCGTACTTTTTCCAGAACCGGAAAGGCCTGTTATTATGAATATTTTATGATTTTTCATTTAGAAATCTTCATCATACTGTTCAATCACAGCCAGAATTTCAGCTGCAGATTCTGCCTGTTTCAAGCTGGTCTTGAACTCATTTTTTTTTAAAAGTTTTGACAGCTGGGCCAGCACCCTCAGGTGGCTGCCTGCAGAATTTTCAGGCGTTATCAAAAGAAAGAGGATATGGACCGGTTTTTTGTCAAGGGAATCAAATTCAACCCCTTTACGGCTGATACCAATACCGACAGCGATGGTTGAAATGGAGGACAGTTTTCCGTGGGGAATGCCGATACCGCCCCCTATGCCTGTACTGCCGAGCTGTTCCCTTTCAAGAAGCACTTTTACGATGTCACTTTTTTGGGTACCTGAGATGTGAGTCACGGTTTCGGCCAGCTCTTCCAGCACCCCCTTTTTGTCCTGGGATTCAAGCCTTGGAATAATGGAATGGTTGTCAAGAAGGTCAGATATTTTCATTTTATATTTTTTTAATTTTTTTATGAAAGAACCTGGCAATACTTCAAATTCTTTCATGTTTTGTTGTACCCGGCAGGGCGTTTACAGGGTTGCAGTCAGTTAAAAAGCCGATTCTGCCGGTGCATGAATTAAAAAAAGAGGTGATTTTTTTCAGACGTCAACTGCTGAAAAAAATCACCAGTTTTTTATTTTATCCTAAACAATAAAGACAGGGGCAATAGGTCATCTTGGCTGAATAAGACCGAGGTTACCGTCATTTCTCTTGTACAGAACATTGACCCTTTCGGTCCGTGCATTGCTGAAAACAAAAAAATTGTCTTTGCCGGACTGAAGTTCTATAACTGCATCATCAATATCAAGGGGTTTAAAATCAATTGCTTCCATTACAATTTCGTTATCAGTAATTTTTTCCGCTTCAAAGGGTTCGATCTCCTTTATGCTCTTTTTTTTGCCTGACATATGACGTTTTACTTTTTCCTTGTTCTTTTTTATCTGGGTTTTCACCTTGTCAGCAAGGGCATCGATGGAGGCATACATGCTTTCAGATTCTTCCTTGGCATGGATTTTCATTTTGTCACAGATTAATGTGATTTCAGCAATGTGTCTGATTTTTTCAACAGAAAGCACCACATTGGCTTCGGCAGGGTGGTCAAGCATTTTGTCAAAGCGGTCAACCTTTTTTTGAACGTACGCTTTTAAAGCATCAGAAGGATCGAGTTTCTTAAAAGTTACTGATGTTTGCATAGAAAAAACCTCCCTAAAATTGTTTGCGTTTGCTGGACGGCAGAATATGAAGCATTTCCCTGTATTTTGCAACGGTTCTGCGGGCAATCTTTATATTCGCCTCTTCCAGAAGTTCCGATAACTTGCTGTCGCTGTATGGATTCGCTGGGTCCTCCTGCTCTATAATATTTTTGATCTTTTCCTTGACGCTGGCAGAGGCCAGTGAATCCCCGTTGGAACGGTTTATTGAGCTGTTGAAAAAAAACTTCAGCTCAAAAAGACCCTGGGGGGTGAAGGCATATTTGTTTGTGGTCACACGGCTTATGGTAGATTCGTGCATTTCAATGTCTTCTGCAACATCCCTGAGTATCATGGGTTTTAAATAGGCAATGCCCTTATCAAAAAACTCTTTCTGATATTTGACAATGCTTTCCATAACTGAATAGATGGTTTTCTGGCGCTGGTGAATACTTTTTACCAGCCATGATGCTGACTGCATCCTTTCGTTGAGGTATGCTTTTGCCTCTTTGGATATTTCCTTGCCGTTGGCAATGGTTTCCCTGTAAAACCGGCTGACTTTGAGTTTGGGCAGGCCGTCATCATTCATCATGATTTTATAGTCATCCCCGTCCTTGTAAACATATATATCAGGGGTGATATAATAAGGCTCTTCATTACTGAATTTTCTTCCGGGTTTGGGTTCAAGATTTTTGATTACATTAACGGCATTTTTAACGGTATCCAGTGAAACATTAAGGGTCTGGGCTATTTTCTTATAGTTCTTGTTCTCCAGGTTTTTCATGTGGTCGGCAATGATTTTTTCAAGAATCCTGTTTTTAATACCAAGGTGGTTGATCTGTATGATAAGGGACTCCTGAAGGGTTTGTGCACATACCCCCGGGGGATCAAAATTCTGCATAATCTTCAGCAGTTCTTCAACTTTTTCCGACGCAAAAGGGCCTTCCAGGGCAATTTCCTCTACGGAAGCGCGCAGATACCCGTCAATATTGAGATTGCCGATTATTAAACTACCGATTCTCTCCTGTTCCCGGTTTACCCCGTGCATCATAAGCTGCCATTCAAGATGGTCGCCAAGGGTTTTTTTGCTGCTGGTAAATGCCTCAAAATTGGTGCTTTCAGCATTGGGATCGGTTTCAGTATAGATCTTGCCCGTGGAATTGTACTCATTGATATAGCTTTCCCAGTCATTGTCAGGGTCCACCTTTTCATCAATGGTCACCTCTTTTACCTGATCTGTTTCCTTTTCCTTGTCCTTTACATGTTCGCTTTCAGAAGGCTCAACATCCTTGATAGATTCTTCTTCAAGTGCCGGATTCTCCTCCATTTCCTGCTGAATCATACTTGCCAGTTCAAGCCTGGAGAGCTGAAGAAGCTTAATGGCCTGCTGCAGCTGAGGGGTCATCACAAGCTGCTGGGTAAGCGTCAGGTTTTGCTGTAGTCCTATTCCCATATCAGAGTTTAAAATTATCTCCCAAATAGAGTTGTTTTGCAATTTTGCTGGACGTGATTTTTTCAGGCGCTCCTGATTCAATCACACTCCCCTGATTTACAATATATGCTGTATCACAGACATCAAGGGTTTCTCTGACATTATGATCAGAAATCAGAACGCCTATTCCTTTCCGGGTAAGCTGTCTGATAATATTCTGAATATCTGTAACAGCAAGGGGATCTATGCCTGCAAAAGGTTCATCCAGTAAAACAAACAAGGGGTCGGATGCAAGGACCCGTGCAATTTCAAGCCTGCGTCTTTCCCCGCCTGACAAAGAACAGGCTTTTTGATCTGAGAGCCTTGCAATGCCGAGTTCTTCCATCAGGTGATCCGCTTTTTCATCAATGGTATCCCCATGACCGGGCAGGAGTTCAAGGATGGCCGTGATGTTCTGCCTTACACTGAGTTTTCTGAAAATCGAAGCTTCCTGGGGAAGATATCCGATTCCTTTACGTGCTCTCATATACATTGGATAGTCTGTTATTTCCTTCCGGTCAAGAAAAACCTTTCCTTTTTCCGGTTTTATTATACCCACTGCCATGTAGAAAGTGGTTGTTTTTCCCGCCCCGTTGGGCCCCAGCAGGCCGGTCACCTCTCCCTGACAAACAGTGATATTTATATTGTTTACAACGTATTTGCCGTTGTAGATTTTAACCAGATTTTCCAGGGCAAGTGTGGTCATTTATTCTGTTTTGTCTGATGTGTTAAAAAGGGCTTCAACCCGTTTTTCCTTTCCGCTTTCCACAAAAATCCGGCCTTCCGCCTGGAAAAAGATTATTTTTTTTCCTGTTATAAAATTTTCCCCTGTCATTATTTTGGGATTTGTGCCTGTAAGAACCAGTTTCTTATCTTTTGTTGTATAAACCGCTCTGTCAGAAAATGCTTTTCTTTGGTCTGAAATATATTTTACATTTCC
The DNA here is from genome assembly GCA_046482845.1 of Desulfobacteraceae bacterium. GTDB lineage: Bacteria > Desulfobacterota > Desulfobacteria > Desulfobacterales > Desulfobacteraceae > DATFJZ01. Next base: position 13,009 of record JAWOEJ010000295.1, read on the forward strand.
AATGGCTGTGATTTCACGTACATTCTGTTTTTTTTCTTCTTTAATTTTATTTTTTTCATTTTCTGAATACAGTTGAATGATTATCTGGTCGGCATGAATCACTGAATTTTCTGTGGTTGCAACAACATTGCCTGAGAACTCAACCCTGTTTGCTTCCTGTCTTGAAATCATGGTGTCTGCGTTGATCCTGATTGCCTGGTCTTTCAATCCTTCTTCCATGGCATACACACCCGGGGCAGGCAGAAAACCGATTAAAAGCATTGATATGAAAAAAAACAGACCCGTTTTTTTAAAAAAAATTAAAGCGTTCACTGAAGAATCCTTTTACGTCTCCCTTAATTGTTGTGCAGTTATCGTTCAGATCCGTTACAAGAAAATTTCCATAAATGACTGCATCATTGTTTTCCAGCGTAACCGGTGAATCTGTATATATTATATGTCTTTTCTTTTCATAATGCAACTTGTCAGTTTTAAGTATATTGTCATTTAACGTAACAACCACATGGCCTGTAAATGTCATATCCTTTTTGTCTGTGTCAAGAACGCCCTTTTGTGATGTAAGAACAACAGTATCGTTGTTTTCAAGAAAAAAGATCGTCGCCGTATTTGCTCCAACATGCCCATAATCCCGTGCATTGGTTTCCCTGGAATGAAGATGTACTGAACAAGGCCAGAGATGAAGACAAACTCATTATTGTCAGTATAGGATACTCCGCCTGTCATTG
>JAWOEJ010000241.1:0-7870 GCA_046482845.1 Desulfobacteraceae bacterium
GGGAAAGAGCTTTTCAATGGCATTGCTGCCGGCACCGGCTTCCAGAACATGCACGGGTTTACCCTTTACCTTTACTTTAAACCATAACACCCCCACCTGGCAGGTCTGGATGGTGTGGCCAAAGGGTTCGGGGATCAGGACGGCATCTGCATCATAGCCTTCGTTTATGCAGGCAAGGGCCCCGTTGCCGCAGCACTCTTCTTCTATCACCGCCTCAATGGTAACTGGAGCAGTCAATTGAAAACCAGCTTTTTGAATGGCATGCACCGCATAGGTCATGGCAGCCACTCCGGATTTCATGTCCCCGCTGCCCCGGCCGTAAATCCAGTTGTCTCTGACCTGGGGGACATAGGGGTCCTGATTCCAGAATTCAACCGGGTCTGCGCTGACCACATCCAGGTGACCGTTGAACAACAGGGATTTGCCATGGTTTTTTTTCGGTTTGACCACTGCTGCCACATTGTTTTTGTCATTGTATTCCCAGGGAACAGGGGCGAATCCAGGATGATCTTTAAGCCTGCCCGGGTCAATGGGGATTTTTACAGGTGCAAATCCAAGTGTTGACAGTTGTTTTCCCATAAGATCCACTGCCCCGGATTCATTCCCAAGGACGCTTTTTTCCGAGACCAGGGCGCAGGTCAAATCAATTATGTCGTCTTTTAAATGTTCAACAGTATCTATTATTTTTTTTTCAGTAGATTTGATAGCCATTTTTAAGTTTTTTTCCCCTTTAATATCGCGGAATTTCAGACTCCCTGTCCTGGCTTACAATAATCGGCGCACCTGTTTTTTTTATCACTTCGTCCAGGCTGGTTTCTTCTGCCATCTCCTTTAACAAAAGACCGGCTTCTGTGATGTCGATAACGGCAAGCTCGGTTATAATCCGGTCGACACAGGCCTTTGCCGTCAGGGGAAGGGTGCATTGTTTCAGAATTTTGGGTTCCCCTTTCCGGGTGGTGTGGGTGGTGGTAATGATCAAGCGCCTGGCTTTCTGGGCCAGTTCCATTCCCCCGCCGATTCCCGGGGCAAATTTTCCTGGAATGATCCAGTTGGCAAGATCGCCGTTTTCAGCCACTTCCAGGGTACCCAGAAATGCGGCATCCAGACGGCCGCCCCGGATAATCGCAAAGGATGTGGCACTGTCAAAAAAAGAGGCGCCCTTTACCAGGGTGGGGTATCCGCCGCCTGCATCAATGAGGTTTCTGTCTTCCTGTCCGTTTTCACAGGTTCTGCCCATGCCGAGAATTCCGTTTTCAGAATGGATGAGCACAGGCATGTTTTCAGGCAGATACTCCATGGCAAGGGTGGGAAGACCAATGCCGAGGTTGATGACCTGACCGGGCTGAATTTCCGCGGCTGTGCGCCGGGCGATTTTACTTTTGTATGACATGGCTCTCAAGCACCTTATAGTCCTGGGTTAATTCCTCAATATGCACAAGATGATCAACAAAGGCCGCAGGGGTATGAATTTCGTCAGGGTTAAGCGCACCTGTTTCCACAATTTCTTCAGCTTCAGCAATGACAAGGTCTGCTGCCGTTGCCATGAGGGGATTGAAATTCCTGGCGCTTTTTTCATACACAAGGTTGCCGGCCCGGTCCGCCCTGGCCGCATGGATAAGGGCAATATCTGCTCGAAGGGCTTTTTCAACCATGGCCTGTCTGTCGTCCACCATTATGATGTCCTTGTTTTCATTTAAAATGGTATCAATGCCGATATCCGTGAGAATCCCGGCAAGACCTGCGCCGCCTGCCCTTATTTTTTCTGCCAAAATTCCCTGGGGATAGAAATCCACAAGGATTTCTTTATTGTTCATCATTTTAATAACCGTGCTGTTCAGCCCCAGGTGAGACGTGATAAGTTTGACCGCTTTTCCGGCCTCAATTATTATTGACAGTCCCATACCGTCTTCATTGGCTTCGTTTTTAATCAGCGTGAGCTTGTTTGCCTTTGTTTTGACAAGGGCATTTAAAAGGGCAAAAGGGGTGCCTGGAACGCCAAAACCGCCCACCATGACGGTATGCCCGCTTTTTATTTTTTGCACGGCCTGATCAATTGAAATTGTTTTGTCAATTATTCCCATAAATTTCCTTTTTTCTGCATTGGGGTTATCCCTTTTTCGCTATGTCAGCTGGTTTTTTATTGTTGAAAGGGACTGGTCCAGACGGTCCAGGATGATGTCTGCCTCATCCTTTTTGGTGATCAGGGGCGGGGCCACCAGCAGATGATCCCCTTTCAGTCCGTTTACGGATCTTCTCGGGTATATAATCAGTCCCTTGTCAAAGGCCGCATCTGCAAGCTTTAAACAGGCGTTTAGATCTGCATCAAAAGGCTCTCTGGTTTCCCTGTTTTTTACCAGTTCAATGGCAAGGAGCAATCCTTTTCCCCTGACATCTCCGATGATTTCATGTCTTTTGCCAAGGGTTTCAAGGCCTTTTTTGAGATATCCCCCGGTTTCAGCGGCATTGTCATGAAGTTTGTCCCCAAGGATGATGTCCAGTACTTCTTCCCCCACGGCGCAGGCCATGGGGTTGCCGGCATAGGTATGTCCATGGGCAAAGCCGCCGCTGTCCAGGATCACATCGACAATTTCCCGGGTTGTAACAGCCGCACCCAGGGGATAGTACCCGGCGGCCATTCCCTTGGACAGGGCCACTATATCCGCGTGTATGTTCCAGTGCTCGTACCCGAACATCCTGCCTGTCCGGCCGAAACCGGTCATTACCTCGTCCAGTATCAGCATAATGCCGTATTTTCTGCATATTTTTTCAATCACGTTAAAATAGTCTTTTGGCGGAACCACTGCCCCGGTACTGGCACCGCCGACGGGTTCAGCCACAAAAGCCGCCACATTTTCCGGGCCTTTGTCCAGAATACAGGTTTCCAGAGCATGGGCGCATGCAAGGCCGCAGTCAGGATAGGTTTTGCCAAAGGCGCACCGGTAGCAGAACGGCCCGGGGATTTTGGGGTGGGTATTGACAATGGCGTTGAAAGGCGCTTCAAGGGGGGCATAGGAGGTGATCCCCAGGGCCCCCAGGGTACAGCCATGATAGCTGGGTTTTCTGGATATGAAAATATGGCGGCCCCCCTGCCCTTTGTTGAAAAAATACTGGCGGCAGATTTTCATGGCCGATTCCACAGCCTCTGATCCCCCTGAAACAAAGAAAACCTTGTTTAAATGGGGGGCTGACACCTTTGCCAGTTTTTCTGCCAGGTTCATGGCCGGCTGATTTTCAAAGTGGATGCGGTATGCAAAAAAGGTCTCTTCGGCCTGTTGGGCAATTCTTTGTTTGACTCTCTGATTTCCATATCCAATATTGGATATAACAGCACCGGAACATCCGTCAATATAGGATTTGCCGGTATGATCCCACATATATATACCCTCTGCCTTTTTAATAACAGGCAGTTTTTTTCTTGTCTGGTAGAAAAGAAAATTATCTGTTTGTGTCATTTGGTGTGTTCTCTTTTTGGCTTCAAGTTTCTTTTTGGCTTTAATTCCTTTTAAGCTTCATTCTTCTTTTGACCTCAGTCTTTTTGTTTGGCTTTAAAAAGATAATAGGTGGTATCGTGGGGAAGGTCATGGATAAGAATATATCCAAGGAGCGCTTCTTCACTGCCCGGTGTGAATTCCGTTAAAAGGTATTTTCTGTTTTTTTTTTCATCAAAATAGAGTTTCCATTGAATTTTGTTTTTCTCAAGAAGCTGAAACAGATCCATGTCTTTAAAAAAAAGAGAAGTGTCGCTCTGGGTTGTTTTTTTTTCAAAGACAATATAACTCAGCCCTGGATCAAGATTTTTTTTGATGTCGGAAAAGTCTGCCCTGTAAATTTTTTTATCCCTGAATTCCTTCAAAGCCTTCCTCCATAATGGCAAGACCCGGCGTGAGTGCGCAGAGTTTTTCTGCAAGCAGTACCTGATTGTCATAGGGCATGACCATAAAACAGGTATGGGTGAATTTTTCTGCCTGTTCTTTTATGGCAGCCACCACCTTTGGATGGGAATGGCCCACATTCATAACAGCAATGCCGCCGGAAAAATCAATATAGGCGTTTCCCTCCACATCATAGAGAAGGGCGCCTTTTCTTTTTTCAATGTATGCGGTTCCAAGACTTGCGCAGCAGTCGGCAATCACCTTTTTACGCATGTCTCCCAGATATCTGTTCTTTTTTGGGGGGTGCATGGTTACTCCTTGAGGTCCAGGGCTCAGGCTTCGATTTTCAGCAGTCTGCAGTTTAAGGGGTCTGCCTTGATATAGACCTTTTCTCCCCTTTTAAAAGGGGTTCTTTTAACAAAACTGATCACATGTATGGTTTCTTTATCTTCAAGTTCCACAAAATAGCTGACTTCTCCTCCCATATAGCTTCTGTCCGTGATTGTACCGAAAAGAAAATTGAGTGTGTCTTCTTCTTTGTATTCAGACTGAAACCCCAGCTTGAATTTCTGGGCCCGGATCACCACCTCGGCTTTTTCACCGGGGCTGAAATCTCCTGAAGGATTGCACAGAAACCGGGCACCGCTGGAAAGAGTGACTCTGACATAGCTGTTTTCGTTTTGTTCCACAACTGCCGGGATAAAATTGGAGTGGCCGAGAAAATCCGCTACAAAATGATTGGCCGAATTGTTGTAAACCTCTTCAGGGGTGCCGATCTGCTGTTTTTTACCATCCTTCATGACCAGGATTTTGTCTGACATGGACAACGCCTCCCTCTGGTCATGGGTGACAAAAATGGTGGTAACACCGATTTCCATCTGCAGATTGTCAATTTCCCGGCGCATGTCTTCCCTGAGGTTTTCATCAAGGGCGGATAAGGGTTCATCCATGAGCAGCACATCCGGTTCAATCACAATGGCCCGGGCCAGGGCAATGCGCTGCTGCTGCCCCCCTGACAGCTGGGCCGGCATGCGGTTTTCAACCCCCGGGAGCCTTACCAGTTCAAGGGCATTGAGGACTTTTTTTCTTATTTCTGCTTTGGAAAAATTTCTGTACTTCAGGCCAAAGGCAACATTGTCAAAAATTGACTTGTGGGGAAACAGGGCATAATTCTGAAATATCATGCCAAGATTTCGTTTATGGATAGGCGTATCATTGATCCGTTTTCCCTTGACAAAGATATCTCCTTCAGTGGGGGTTTCAAGGCCTGCCAGCATCCTTAACAATGTTGTTTTGCCGCAGCCGGACGGTCCAAGCAGAGTTACAAGAGATCCTTCAGGAATATCCAGATCCAGTTTTTCAACAGCTGTAAAGTCTCCAAAACGTTTGACAATGCCTTTGAACTTTACAAAAGCCGGGTCTTTTTCTTTATTCAAAATACACACTCCAGAGTAGTTTGGGCGGCGGCACTTCAGAAAATTGAAGTGCCGCTGTTTTAGAACAATGAATCAGCTAAACGAAAAAAATCAGGCGCCTGCCTTGATGCGGTCCCATTTTTCCGTCCATTCAAGTTTATGGCCGTTCCAATAGGCGGGATCGGCAAACAGATACCCGTCAAGCTTCCCTGTGGGATCATAGGCCGGAAGCTTTTTGATTTCATCGGGCATGGGGATTTTGGTGGGATCAAGGCTTGGGGGATAATTCTGACCCTTGGCAACAGCAATGGCGCATTCCGGTTCCAGCATGAAGTTGAGCAGCTTCTGGGCAATTTCCAGGTCTGTGCCCTTGATAACATACATGTACTCCATCCATGAATAGGTGTTTTCAGGAGACAGATATCCAATGGGATGCCCCTGTTCCTGGAGGGCAGCCACCCGTCCGGACCAGGCCACTGTAGCATAAATATCGCCGTTGGCCAGCAGGCTCATCAGTTCGGAACCCGAGGACCAGTATTTTTTCATCAGTTCCCGCTGCTCTTTCAATGCATCCCATACCGCATTGATGTCTTTGATATCATTGGGATTCTGACCGGTGTACAGGGCTGCATACCAGATATTGGTTCTGAAATCCCCGCCCCAGCTGCCGAGCTTTCCTTTAAGGCCCTTGTCCCACAGCAGTGCTGCGCCGAGCTTTTCCGCCTTTTCCTTTGAGATTTCCTTTGTGTTGTAGGCAATACCTGTCTGTCCCAGATCAAAGGGAGCTGCAGACAGCTTGCCGTTGGAGATTCCTTTTAATGTATTTATCATTTTGGGCATGACATTTTTCAGATTGGGTATTTTGCTTTCATCCAGCACCACACCGAATCCCAGGTCGGTATATGCGGCATAATCGTATACAGCGCTTAAATGGGCGATATTGAACTCTCCGCCCGGGGGAAAGGAGGCTTTTACCTGGGTTAGAAAGGTTGTGTTACCGGCAAAGGACGCATCAACCACCCGGGTTCCGGTGGCCTTTGTAAAGGGATCAAAGGCAAATTTTCTAAGGGCTTCGGAGGTGGTGCCGCCCCAGGAATGAACCGTTATGCTGTCCTTGGCAAAGGCTTTTCCGGCCAGGCCAAAGGGCCCGCCCACAAGTCCTGCTGCTGCGCCGGCAACCCCAAGATACTTGACAAAATCACGTCTTGAAATTTTACCGTTTAAAAAGTGATCACAGGTAGCGTCAATGTTTTTGTGCAGTGCATCTGTCATTTTTTTCTCCTTTTTGTATAATAATTACTTACGTTTCATACAAAGATCTGAAACGCGTATTGGGGTATCAGTCTTTTTCTCCCCGGGCAAACCTTCTGGATATATACCCGGCAGCCAGGGGCAGGGAAACGGTTAAAACAATCATCACAGCACCAAGGGCATTTATTTCAGGACTGATGGAGTTTCTCAGCATGCTGAAGATCTTTACCGGTACGGTCTGATTCTGGGCTGTGGCCCAGAACAGGGTGGCTGTGACATCGTCAAAGGAAATGGTAAAGGAAAAGAGCATGCCGGCAAATATCGCCGGGGCCAGCAGGGGAAAGGTGATCTGCATAAATGTCTGAAACGGGCTTGCACCAAGGGAGAGTGCTGCTTCTTCATATTCCCTTTTGATCCCCACAAGCCGTGCCTGAACCACCAGCAGAATATAGGGAATGGTGAGCACCACATGGCCGATGACCAGCAGGGCAAAGCTTTTGGGCATCTGCAGCCATCTTATGAACAACAGCAGGGACACCCCGAGGACCACTTCCGGAACCATGATGGGTGCAAGAAGCAGGGTGTTCAATGATTCCTTGCCCGGGAAGTCATATCTGACAAAGGCCATGGCAGCGGGAATGGCAATGGCTGTTGCAATCACCGCAGTCAAAGACCCAAGCACCAGAGAGTTTTTAAAGGCCCCTAAAATCGTGGCATTCTGGGCCAGTTTGACATACCATTTAAAGCTGAATCCTTCCATGGGAAAGGAGCCGAACTGCTGGGGGTTGAAGGAGAGGAGCACCACCGCCACAATCGGGGTGAACATCCATACATACACCAGAATGGTATACAGCCTGATCATGGACCATCCGGAAAAAAATTTCATATCACACCTCTATTTTAAGCTTTTGAACAGCTGGTTGATGCCAAGATACCGGTTGTAGGTATAGACAATGATAATGATCAGCCCCATGAGGATGGTGCTTATGGCAGACCCGAAGGGCCAGTCCAGGGTGCCTACAATGCGTTTGAATATCAGATTGGCGATCATGTCGTTGCCCGGCCCCCCCAGAATCATGGGCGGCAGGTATGTGCCGCAGGTAAGCACAAAAACCAGCAGACAGCCAGCGCTCACACCGGGCAGACTCAAAGGAAGGGTTACTTCCTTAAAGGCCTGCCACTCTGTGCACCCAAGGGAGGTAGCCGCTTCTGTCAGGCTTTTGTCAATGCCGTCCAGACTGACGTAGATATTGAGAATCATAAAGGGCAGCAGATACTGGAGAAGCCCCATGAGCACGGCGCCTTCATTGTACAGCATGGCAAGGGGGGTTG
>JAWOEJ010000367.1:0-4224 GCA_046482845.1 Desulfobacteraceae bacterium
GGAGCAGCTGGGCTTCCAGTTCCTTTTTCTTCTGGCTCTGCCTGTAGCTCTGAAGTCTGGCCTGGACAACCGGGGCGACATACTGGGCAATTTCTTCCAGCAGCAGCTTGTCTTCATTTGTATAGTCTGAATCTTTGTTGGCCAGCATAATGCATCCGACCAGTTCTTTCTTGTAGGAGAGGGGAGTGACGATGGCCCGGGTGATGTTCAAGTGTCCCCTGGGCAGATAAAAGGGGCCATTGGAAGAAAGGGTCATATTCCCAGTCAGGGCTTTTCCCCATAAGCCGGTCCATTTTTCTTTTGGAAAAACCAGGGTTTTGTCTTCTGTCCGGCAGTGTTCAAAGCTTCTGCCGGGCATGGCTGTCCAGACAAGGGAGTTGTTTTTATCTATATACGCGATGGTGCCGTGATTGCTTTCCAGGGCCTCCATGGCAACTTTTATCACCCTTAGATAGCTTTCCTCGTCATTTTCAAAGAGAAAGGATTCTGCAATTTTATTTTTAATATCAAGTTTTTTCTGGGACTGGTACAGTTTTTCAGTTCTTTCTGTTACCATGTCTTCCAGCAGCTGTTTCTGACTGCGCAGCAAATCTTCTGATCGTTTTATCCGCAGTGCCGTATTGACCTGGGCGGTCAGAACATATCCGTCAACAGGTTTGGCAAGGTATGCATCAGCTCCGCATTCAAGGCCCCTGGCAAGGTCAGCGGATTCAGTTTTGAGGGCGGAAATCATGATAACGGGAATGTTTTGGGTGGCAGTGTTGGTTTTGAGTCGTCTGCAAACTTCGTAGCCGTCCATCCCCGGCATTTTAATGTCCAGCAGAATGGTGTCCGGCGTTTGTGTTTCGGCCTTTTCCAGCCCTTCCTTTCCTGAGTCAGCAGTAATGACCTGACAATTGTCAACCATTCTCGTTAACAGGGCAGACATTACAATGAGATTGTCCTTTTTGTCATCTATCACAAGTATTTTTGGCACAGCTGTATTTCTCCTCAATTTTCCCTTTTCAGCCACTGGTTTATTTTTTCAATTACTTCCTGGGGGTTGACCGGTTTGGACATATAATCATCACACCCTGCCTGGAGAATATTTTCCCTGTCCCCCTTCATGGCCTGGGCCGTCATGGCAATGACCGGTATATGAGCGGTTCTATTGTCCTGTTTGATCTGCCGGACAACGGCAAACCCGTCCATTTCCGGTAATAACATGTCCAGGAGAACCAGATCCGGCTGGACCGTCCATACCATTTCAATCCCTGTTTTCCCGTCAAATGCTTCGTGGAGGGTGTATCTGTTCTGCAGTATGGCTTTTATGGTTTTCATATTGTCAGGGTGGTCCTCCACAACCAGTATGGTTTCTGCTTTCACAGGATGTTCCCGCAGAGAAGTGTCAGGGGGGCCTTCAATTTCAGAGGAAGAAGGGTCAGGCAAAGTTTCCTTTGGGCTGTTTTCGGGCAGTTTGTTCAAGGTTTCAGGGCCGCTGCTCAGCTTTGCCTGGAGCATGAGTCCTATTTTAAAGAGCAGTCCGTCCGGGTCTACTTCTCCCTTGAAAATCAGCTGCTGGATTTTATTGGCTGAGAGCCGGTTCAGATCGTTGCGGGTCAGGTCCCTGGCCGTCAGGATCAGTACAGGAATTTCCCGGGTGGCCGGGGTGCTTCTTATGTTTTCCAATACCTCAAAACCATCCACTTCCGGCATCATCAGATCAAGGACGATTCCGTCGGGAATCGTTGTTTTCACATATTCAAGGGCCTGTCTGCCGCCGTTGGCAACATCCACTGTGTAACCGTTGTTTTCAAGAATGGTTTTCACCTGGATCACGGCGGCGTCATTGTCTTCCACAAGAAGAATACGGGCTTTGTTCCGGGTTTTCTTTTCTCTTACCCGGTTTTCTTGATTGTCAGGCTCATGTTGATTGTCCGGTGCAGCAATGTTGTCTGAAAATGGTTTCAGGTCCAGCGCCTCTGATGCAGGAAAGGTTTCTGTCCATTTTACCGGCAGGGTCAGACTGAAGGTGGACCCTTTCCCCGGTGTACTTTGTACTGTCAGGGCACCGCCGAGTATTTTCGCGCATTTGTAGGCAATGGCAAGGCCCAGGCCTGATCCTTCATGGTGCCGGGCGGAACTGCCGTCCACCTGAATGAATTCCTCAAATATCCGGGTCAGATCTTCTGACGCAATTCCAATTCCAGTATCGCTGATGTCCAGGTAAATATGGGTATCATCGTGTTTGGCCCGGACATGGACATGCCCCTGTTCTGTAAATTTTATCCCGTTGTTGACAATATTCTGGATGATCTGGGTGACCCGGGTTTCATCACTTTCAATCAACGGCAGATCTGTGGGGAGGGTCACCTCAAGTTTGATGTCCTTTTCCCTGGCAATGGGGTCAAGGCGTTCTATAATGGTTTCAATGGTGGCGGCCATAGAAAAGGGCGCTGGGGTTAATTCCAGTTTTCCTGCTTCTATTTTAGACATGTCAAGGATGTCATTGATCAGGGTCAGCAGATTTTTGCCGTTGCGCTCTATGATTTCCAGATACCCTGTTTCTTCCTCGGAAAGCTTGTCGGCTGAATACATCAACAGCACCCGTGACAGCGCCATAACCGAATTCAGCGGGGTGCGCAGTTCGTGGCTCATATTGGAGAGGAATTCGGTTTTCATCCGGTTTGCCGCTTCAACCTGATTTTTCTGGATATCAAGTTCAAAGTTCTGCTGTTTTAATTCTTCAGACTGCTCCTGGAGTTCATTTGCCTGGGCCTGAAGCTCTTCTGCCATCACGGCTTTTTTTTCATTGGCCAGCATGATGGTCAGGGCGGTTTCCAGCTGTTTGGTCCAGGGCAGTGCCATGATATCAAAAATTTTATCTGGATAGGGTGTGATGCTGGCAAGACAGATAACTCCTGTGGCATGTTTATTCAGGATAATGGGACTGAGAATGATCTCTCTGGGCTTGATGTTGCCGGTAAAGGTTTTAAAACTGAACACCGTGTCATCTGGAATATCTTTGATGCAGGTAATTGTTCTGGATTCCAGGGCCAGGCCGAGATCCCCTTCCAGGCTGGGGATGTCAAAGTCACTGACAAGTTCATGGTCAATTCCAATGGATGTAAAGATTTCAAACCGGTCTGTTTCCCGGTTTAAAATAAAATATGCCCCCATTTGGGAATCTGTTAAAGTAACCAGTTTTTTCAGAAAATCAGCTCTGAACGTGTTGACATTTTCCGCTTCAAGCATGGTTCGTGTGATGTCATCATTTATATGGTTTAATTCTTCCTGGGTCTGGACAGCCCGGGCCATGTCATTGAAAGACAATGCCAGAAGGGCGGGTACATCCACACCCGTGACCTGACTTCTGGCCGATAAATCGCCTTTTCTTATTTTTTGGGCGGTTTCTGTTATTTCAATAATGGGCCGGGATATGGTGCGTGCCAGAAAAAGGGAAAGCACAAAGACAAAAAGGGCGGCAATCACAAAAAGCATGGCAACGTAGAAAAGCATCCCTTTAACAGGTTCGAACACTTCCATTAGATCCTGTTTAACCACCAGTCCCCAGTGGATACTCGGAATATGGGAATATGCGGCAAGGACGTTTACCCCCCGGTAGTCCTCTGTCTCCAGCACCCCGGTTTTTCCTCCGGCAGCACGCACAGCAGGTTCTGCGTCTATTTTTAAGGCAAGGGGGGCGTTGTTGTGCCACCTGAGTTCATTCAGGGCAACGCCTTTCTGGTTGACAATCAATGATTCCCCGGTTTTTCCCATGCCAGTCCGGTTTGCCAGAAGGGGGTACAAAGATCTTTTTAGATCAATCTGGGTAACCAGGATGCCCACAATGTGCTTTTTTTCGTGGGCAACGCAGAAAACAGGGATGGAAAAGGCCATTCCCGGGGTTTTACTGCGATCTGAATAAAAAATATCTTTGATGTAAAGCGCCTCTGTTTCCAGGGCCGTTGTAAAGCTGTCTTCCCTTGATCTGTCTGCTCCTTCAGCCTGTTTGTCCGTTGACACAATGACTTTTCCGGATGCGGGATGGACAATATACAGCTCTGAATAGTCATGGTAATTTAATATGTACCGGTACAGCAGTTTTCTGATATTTTCAATGAGATACTCTTTTTCCACATCCTGGTTTCTGGCATTTTTAAGATTTTCCAGGTTTCGGATCTCAAGGTCCTGGGAAATGGTTTTAACATCTCCGGTCCTTTCACTGAGCCTTTTTTTAATTCG